>JAOAAM010000012.1 GCA_026418875.1 Gemmataceae bacterium
CTTGATGTCGCGGTGGATCATGCCCGCCGTGTGGGCATACTGCAAGCCTTGGCAAGCCTGGCGGATGTAGTGGCAGGCACGCAAGACGTTCAGCGGGCCGAATTTCTTGACGATCTCCAATAGACTTGTGCCATCGATGTATTCCATCACCAGGAAGTGCAAGTTGGCATCCTGGTCGATGTCGTACGTCTTCACGATGTTGGGGTGCTCCAAAGCGCTCGCCACCCGCGCCTCCCGGTAGAAGCGAGCAAGAGACACCGGGTCTTGGGCTTTTGTCGGCGGCAAGACCTTGATGGCGACCCGACGGCGCATGTAGGTGTGTTCGCATAGGAAGATCTGGCCCATGCCGCCGACACCGATGCGCTCGAGCAGCCGGTATTTCCCCAGAGTGAAGCCTTTCCATTTGCCCAGGAGAAACTGCTCACCCTGAAAGGCAGTGATCAGGCCATCGCGGATCAACGCGGCCACGACCGACTTGGGGTCGCCGCTGAGGGAACCATCGTGCTGGTGTGCAGCAATAAAGTCGGCAAGCCGCTGTTCCTCGACCAACCCGCTTTTGCGGACGAGTTGCAGCAGGTCGTCGGTCGTTTGGGGCGTGGCCATCGGCGAACCACGTAAATTCAAAGAACAGACCCGCCGCGCCGGGGCGGGGACATTGCCATCATAGCTTATTTCTAGGCAATCGGAGGGAGTCGCGTGCCGTGGCTGAGCAGGCGCACTGGGATAGGTGGCGATACGGAGCGGCTCCGCGAAGTGCCGTCACGGAGCCGCCCTCAATTTGGCTCATGGTTGTTCCATCATGAAGAAGTCGCGTGGACTTCGCACGAACGGATGATGCGGAAAAACGACCGTGCCGGGCTGGGTGTATGGCCCACCCTTGTGCTTGCCAAAGCCGCCGCCGGTGGTCGGTTCGACGGGCGGACCAGCTAAACGCTGGAACAAGCCGGAAATTCCCTGGTTGACACCGATGTAGCACTCGGCAAGCCGATCCACGCGCTGACCCATGCCCTGACCGAGTCGGCCGAACCGACCTCGCAGCAGCCGGTGCGCGGAGCCGGTGCTGCCGTCGCAGCCGCAATCAGCCGAGATGCCGTTGCTGTCGGCAGCGACGGTGGGTGCGGAACCATTGCCAGCGGGGCTTGCCGCGGGTTGCTGAGCGGTCGTGGCGACGGCGAGGATCAAGCTGATGCCGCAAGCCGTCACGCCACGCAAAAACAGTTTCATATCGACTCCTTTCGCGGAGGAATCCTGGGGTGTGGGATGCACCTTTATCATCGGCGATTCGGATTGTCGGACGCGGCGGTACTTGAAAGATTCCAGAGTCCGCGGGACGGACTTGCGGCTTCGAGCGATCGTAATGACGGAATCGGCCCCGCAGTTTCGCAATCCCCGGCATATCCCGTAGCAACAGCGAAACCCGAGGTCTTCCTCTTCGGCTCGGGCGAAATGCAGAACATCAACTTCCCGCGACAGTGCCAGGGTCCGGACGGTTCCGATGGAATCGCCGACCAATCAGCCAGTCGCTCCAGGCTGGGGGAAGCCACCCCAGCAGCCGCACCACCATGGCGGTTCGTCGTGGAAATGCCGCGTGACGTTTGCGCCGGGCGATGGCGGCCAGTATCCGTTCCACCGCAGTGTCCAGTTCCAGAATTCCCGGCATCCGCAACTGAACGGATTGCGTCAGCGGGGTGCGGATCCAACCTGGACAGATGGTTGTCACTTGGATGTCGAACGGGGCGACATCGACGGCCAACGACTCCAGCTTCCCATGGACTCCGCGCTTGCTGTGGCAATAAGCCGACATGAGCGGCAAGCCCCGGTACGAGGCGAGGCTGGAGATGCCGCCGATAGTACCTCGACGCCGCTGCATCATACCGGGAAGCACCGCTGCAACCGAATTCGCGACACCCAGCAGATTGACGCGGATGACCGAAGTAAAGTCAGAGGGGTTGAATTGCCAAAACCCCGTGGCCATCCCGATCCCCGCGTTGGCGATCAGCCGATCCGTAGGTCCCAGTTCGCTCTCGAGACGGCGGACGGTTGCAAAAAGTTGTTGAACATCGGCGACGTCGGCAACTGCCGTGGCCAAACACTGGCTCCCGAACTCGTGCCGGAGAGATTCGAGCCCTCGCGGATCCCAGTCGATCGCCCCGACCGCGGCCCCGGCTTGGAGCAAGCGGGTAGTCAGGCCCCGGCCGATTCCGCTCCCAGCACCCGTTACCAAGATCACTTGCCCGTCGAATTCGGTCATGCGACGCTCCTTGTCGATGGCGACCATCGTATGCTGGAGGTGCGGATTCACCCGGCGGTCTCCGCATTTGATCGCGGCTCACGCACCGATCACGGCTGACCGATCACTCCGGACGGATGCCGGCTGACCGATTCCGACTGACCGATCACCTCGGACCGATTACGGCTGACCAATTACCGCCACGGCCAGGATTCCGTCGGGCCGAACATGAACTTCGCCGCGGATGAGACCGGCTTGCTGAAGCATTTTGGCCCACGGCGAGTTCGTCGAGGCCTCTTGCAGCCGAGGGGCCCGTGGCGATCCATGCCGTTGATTGGTCACCTCTCCTTGGTCCACCCAGAGGGCACTGCCATCGGCAGCCGACGGGACGAAGCCCAGATGCTGCCATGCAAGTTCCTCTTCCTGAATCCCGCATTCGTGTAGCCACTGCCACCACGCGATGGCGGCAAGAGCCTGTCGGTGCGCTGATCGTTCGCCGACGTCCAGCAGTGCTTTTCGGATCGACGAAGCCGCCGGAATCAGGGAGAACCAGGCGGCCGCGCGTTCCCGCTCATCCCGTCGGCGGCCCGTGATCTCCCGAGCGATTCCGCCTCGCAACGACTCCAGACTTCCTGCAACGACCAACATCCGTTCGCCGTGAGCGAGGTAGATCCCCGGCGATTCTTCGGGTTTGAGGAGTTTGCCAAAAGCCAGCATGAGGAGGGCCGGTGCAGGTTGGATTCGATTCAGCACAATCCGTCGCCCATCCTCGCCCAGCGATTCCCACTTCATCGTTTTGGGCCAAGTTTCCTCAACAATCTCACGCACCTTTTTCAGTGTGCCTTGGAAAAAGAGCGGCCGGGCGATCTCGACCGCCAAAGTCGCCGGGACCTGCGTCAGGAGCCAACGCCCGGTCCCATCGCTGCGCGACTTGCTCAAGTCCTCGGCGGTCAGATCGACGTGCCAGTAGTGATCCAGCACGTGAGCCAAGGCCTCGTGATCAGGAAGGTGAAAGACCAACCGGTCGCCCATCCAGTCGACGCGCGCCGTCAGGTGTTTGCGGTCCACGCCCTTGCTGATGAGCCATTGGTTGAGGCGAGCGCGATCCATCTCTCCCAATTTCACCGAAGCGATGACACGAGCCGCGGTCCCCTGCGGCACGCTCGACTCCCGAGCGACCGTGCCCGACCCGAGTTTGTTGCGAACGGCGTCCCAGAAATCTGCTTGCCGCGGGGCCATGATGAAGGCCTCGACTCGAATCAGCCCGCCGCGTCGTTGGAGCCGGAATGCTGCCGGAGCCAAGTACGGCTTCCACTCCGTGCGATACACCTCGCTGAATTCCTGATACCACTCATCCTCCGCTTTGGTGACACGTTCTAACGGTCGTTCGAGCAATGGTAAGTCGCCCGGCGGTAGGGCATCGACGAGGGGTTTACCACTCCGCCATGCCTCAAAGAGCTTCCTCCCCCGGAGGACTTGATCGGCCGTTGCCTCTTCAAGTCTTCGTTTCAACAAAATTCGATGTCGGGGATTGAATTGCTCTCTTTGGAACGTCTCGCTAACGAAGAGCAACACATCCTCTGCGGGGGATTCGATGGGGAACAATCCCCGCATCACGCGGAACTCCGGCATGTCGGCGAGCGAAGCGGCTTGGCGTTGCATCACGTCGATCACCCGGCGGATGGCTTGCCCGGAATTCGAAACCACCGCCACCCCCCCGATCACGGCGAAGTGCTGCCTGATGCGTTGATCCGACGAGATTCGGGTCTGCACGGTGACACCGCGATGGTCGAAGTGGCCGTCGTCTGCGGGAGCGGCGGCAGGTCGGGCCGAGTCGAGGTCGCGGCGGAACGCCTCCTCATCGGACAGAGCGAACAACAATGTGATGTCGGTGCCGAGGCTGAAATGGAAGTCGCTCCCCGTGACGGCAACTTCGCGAATGTGTTGGGGCCAGCGTGGTCGGCCGGACTCGTCCACGGGCAACGCCAACTGTCGCCAGTAGCGCTGCCATAGCCGACGGTTTTGGCCATCGGCCTGCCATGTCCGCCACGCCGTTTGAATGGTGCTCAGCGCCTGCTCCAGCAAACCGATCCCGTCGGCCGTGGTTCGGATTCGGCAATAGTAGAAGTCGGCGGGGATGAGCCGTGCCATCGGCTCCACGCGGATGTCTCGACCAGCGAGCCATTGCGGCCAAGGATGGTCGGCCGCCTCGATGGTGCGTAACTCACGCAGGTCGACGTTTGCTTCGGCGACTTGGAGAGGCTCCGGAATCGGACGCGGCAGCGGATCCGCGATGCCGAACTGCCGACAAAGTTCTTGCCGCGCCACTCGAAATTCCAGTGCATCGTTCGCGAGGCGCTCGCGGACAGCAAACTCCCTCGCCCACGCCGCTGCCCAGCGTCCGGCCAGGTCATCGGCATCGGGTGCCTCAGGCTTTCGTTTCATCGGCTTCGGGGTCCGAATAATCTCGTCTTCGTCGAACAGCAGCGTGATTTCACGATCGAACCAAGAGGGTGCGTTTGGGTTGTCCTTATCCTCGATGGGCACGAGCAAGCGAAACTTTCCGGACCCGCCCAAGTCCTTGAAAATGCCGACGAATTCGAGGAAACTGCTAGATGTGGAAAAGTGCCACGCGACCAGCCGGGCTTTCGTATCCAGGGGAATCAGGCGGGGGTAGCGGCCCAAATCGTGGGGGGCGATGCGATCTAATCCCTGCCTTTGCGCTTTGGGCAAGCGATAGCCGGAAGGAGCACGAAGTCGGACCTGAAAATAGCGTACCCCGTCGACTTCCTGTACGTGAATGTGGGGGCCTTCGTGTTGTGGCACGATCGCCGCGATGCACAGTAGGACAGATGTCACCGCACCATCTCCTCGTCCGGGGATCATCGGGGGGCACTGTTTGCCGTTAAAGTATAAGCAGCGTGAGTGGCAAAAATCTTCACCAACAGAAAGGTTTGAGGGCCGTTCGGCTAGTAGCAAATTTCTGAGAGCGCCGAGACTCGGTCATTTTTATCCCTGTGTCCCAGATTCCTTCGCGAGGGTCTGGCACAGGAGTCTGTGACATGGATCGGCGTGAGCGATCATCGTTGACCCGTCGGAGCGTCTGGGCTTTTCCTTTCTCCTTTGGATTCGAGGGTGACTTCCATGTCGACGGCACGTTGTCGAACGATCGCGCTGACGGTTCCGCTGTTTCTCGTCCTGGGGGGAGCGGGGCTGGCACTGATCCAAAGTCAGAATCCGGTCCGGTCATCTGAAACCGACGATGGCAAACCGGTACCATCCAACGGCGTGGTTCGGGCACATGATGCCGATGAGCCTGAAGCTCCGGCACCTCAACCATCGGCACCGCCTCGCCAGATGACGAACGCCGAGGTGCGAAAGATCCTCGCCAAGCCACTCGACCAAGGCGAAGACCGGCAGATCAAATGCAGCGAATTTTTGAAGTTCATCGCGGAACGATTCGGTGTGCCCGCGCGGGTAGAGTTGGATCGCGCGTTGTTCTATCGTGCCGAATCGGATGGAAAGACTGCGATCCAAGCCATCCGCGAACAGAAGCTCCAACTGTCGTTCACCCCTGGGATGACTTTAGCGGACGTTCTTCGTGACGTGTCGGTCCAACTGCGGGATCCGCTGGGGAATCGACCGTTTACCTATTGCGTGCGACGTGGCCAAATCGTTCTCATTCCTGATTTGGGCGGCATTGTCTCAAGTGTCGGCGGCCCGGCGGTCCCGACGGGTGTCTTGGCGGAGATCCCGTCGGATGATGTAGTCCTTGCCCGCGAGGGGCCGCTCGTCTCCATCGAAGTTGCCAACAAGCCCCTGAGCGAAGTCCTCGAAGAATTGCGCGAGCAAACTGGGGCGAATATCGTGCTCGACAAGCGATTTCCCGAATTGGCTGCAACGGCCGTGACGGCCGACCTTCAAGAAGTTCGACTTGTCACCGCGTTACGAGTGTTGGGCGACATGTGTGATCTGCGACCCGTCGTCATCAACAATGTGATTTACCTCACCGAATCTTCGAATGCCGAGTCGCTCCAAGCAGAGTTTGATCGTCGGGCGTTTTTCCTGGAACGCGCGGAATCCCCGGCGAAGCAGCCGATTGTGGCCGAGCAACCACAAAAACCTTGATGCTGCTTGGGCGATTTGACTCAATCGTGAAGTTCCCGGAGCGAAGCGTTCGGTCGGTGGCGACAGGCGAGCAGATCATCCAGTCGCGGCACGGATGAGTTGCCGCTAAAATGATGCTGTCTGGCGTCGCCGACCGTTCGACTTCTCTCGGAGGAATGATGATGTGGCGATGGGTGTTCGTTTGTTGGTTGGCGATGTCGGTGCAGTCAGTGATGGCTCAATTTCCGGGGATACCAAGCGCCCCAGCAGTTCAACCGAAAATCGAGCCACTTCCCTTTACTCCTTACGTTCCCCCGGTTCACTGCATCGGGAAAGTTGGCCGGGATTTCATCAATTGCGTGATCCCCGATTGGCGAGTGCTGGCTGGGGCGTCGTTTTTCAACACGGAGTTTGAAAGCGTGTACAACCGGCTGTATCGGGAGGTGCGGCGAGAGTCCGAGTTGGCCCGCCGTCGAGAATTACCGCCTCCACCGCCGGTGGATGACCCAACCCGCGCCCTGCTGCTGATTGAAGTGGATCCGCGTGCAGAGGTTTTCGTCGAAAACTATCCACTGCGACAGCCGAAAGCGATCAGAGAATTTACCTCCCCGCCGCTTCCACCGGGTGAGTACGAGTACGGCATTCGAATCCAGTGGCACGATGGGAACCAAATGCGCGAGAGCAAGCTCACGGTTCCCGTGCAACCCGGGAGGCGGACACGGGTGGTGGCACTGACGCCGGGGCTGGACAGCGGCCGCTGACGCTCACCGCTGGCACTGAACATCAAACGGTCGGACCGCTATCCTTCACTGGGATGGAACTGGTTCCTGACCCGAGGCCGGCTTGGAGGCAGGTGGTTTACCTGGCGTGGCCTGTCTTGGCACAGCAAGCGCTCATTTTCAGCGTCGGCATCTATGACAGCTACCTCGCCGGAAACAACGTCCCCGCCGACATCGGCAAGCACGTCGCGTATCAGGCGGCCCAAGGAAACATCAGCTACCTGACTTGGTTTCTCTCGAGCTACACTGTTTTAGTGAGCGTCGGGAGTACAGCCTTGGTCGCTCGGTTTGTCGGGGCGAGGGATTGGGGCAATGCCGGACGAACCGTTCAGCAGTCGCTTCTACTTTCAATCGTCTTGGGCATCATCGGCGGAGTCGCGGGGTGGTTCCTCGCCCCGTTCCTGATGGAGTGGCTGGGCCTCACGGGCGATGCCGGGGCATTCGCCGTCGAATTTTTGCGACCGCTGGTGGCCTTATTGGTGTTTCAAGTCGTGGAGCAGGCAGGCATTCACTGCCTGATCGGGGCCGGCGATACGCGGACAGGGCCGATTGTCTCAGGATGCGTGGCCCTTTTGAACATCCCGCTGGCCTGGGCATTTTTCCACGGGGTTGGCCCGTTACCCGCCTGGGGCTTCCGCGGGATTGCGATCGGTACCGCGTTGAGCCATGTCATCGGCAGCATGATTGTCGTGGCTGTTTTGATCCGCGGCCGAAACGGCGTGCGATTGCATCTGCGGGGAATGACGCCTGACTTCCGGCTGATGTATCGCCTCTTGCGGGTGAGTGTCCCGGCAGCGATCGACACGTTTTCCATTATCGCCGGGCAATTCTGGTTTCTCAGCCTGATCAACCAAATTGGCACTGGCCCAATGCGCGACATCACGGTAGCGGCTCACGGGCATGCCATTCGTTGGGAGGGATTGGGCTATCTCTCGGGCAAGGCGTTCGGCGTGGCGGCGATGGCGCTAGTCGGTCAGAACTTGGGTGCCCGCCGACCCCGACGTGCTGCGGAATGCGGCTGGACCGCGTTGCTGCTTGGTGCCGCGTTCATGTCGCTGATGGGGCTGGTTTTTTTCATTTTGGCCGAGCCGATGTTTCGACTGTTCTCGCCGGGGGAACACCAGAGGCCGGTGATCGACGTCGGAGTCCCCGTTTTACGCCTGGTCGCCTTCGCCATGCCTGCACTCGCTTGCGCCAACATCCTCAACGAAGCCCTTCGCGGCGCTGGCCACACCCGCACACCCGTGTTGATCACCTGGCTCGGCTTCCTGGGAGTGCGAATCCCCTTGGCCTACTGGCTGACTCAAGGCAGCCCGAACCTCGGCTTGTTCGGTGCATGGCTGGCCATGTTCGCCGATTTGCACCTTCGTGGCGGGTTATTTGTTTGGCTCTTCGCCCGGGGCCGGTGGCAACAAACGGTGGTTTGATTGACTTTGGCCGATTCAACCGAAGGCCAGAGTCACTTCCGATTCAAGCGGGACGTCTCGAGGGGGATGGGCTGAGGCACCGGACAAAGGGGCTTGCTGGTCGACGGCTCCGCTAAAAGATCGGCCAAGGTGCTGCCGCGAAACGCCAACTCAATCGCTTCCAAAGCACTGTCGATTTTTTTGTGCAGCGGGCACAGCACGGTGCGGTGTGCGGCCAGGTCCAAGGG
>JAOAAM010000172.1 GCA_026418875.1 Gemmataceae bacterium
GTTCGACGGGGATGACCGTAGACTCAGATCCTTTCGGTTCCATCGGCGACGAGGGTGGGGGCAGAGCCTCACCCTCCGCCGGTGGGGTCGCCGGGGCATATCGGATCATCGAGTACGGGCTGTAAATTGGTCCGCGACTGATCACGATCCGGGGAAACGAGTACCCGCCCAATGCCTCGGGGGTCGGTGCCGGAGCAGAGCAGCCTGAGTGACCGAATGGGTCCGGTTTGAATGGGCGACGCTTGAGCAGCGGGAGACCGTCGGAGTAGCTTGTCGGACCTTGCGCCGACGCCACACCCATCACCATCACCATGGAAACCACCGACAGGAACCAACGCATGGCCTAACCCTCGGGCGACCCATCCGGCTTTCCGTGCTCGTGGAAAGCTTCCACCAAGTATTCCGCGCGATCGGCCTCTTGTGTCGACAATCAACGATGAAAATCACGTTCAAAATCGCTCGATCCGACCATCTTTCCGCCCGTTGCGTTTGTGTCGGTCGGGCAAAACAGGTCAGGCACGAGGGTCAACGCGGAGCAACTGACATCGGATCGGGCCGTTGAATAGATGAATTCGCTCTTGAACCGGGAGGTGAAGGCATCGAGCGAGTTCTCCGTTGCCGGTGAAGACCCAACAGCGCCAACCCGGCATCCGGCGGAATAGTGTCCCCAAGGCGGAATACAATCGGCGGAGGTCTGCGTCTTCGCCCAAGCGTTCGCCATAAGGCGGATTGATGATGACCGTGCCCGGCTCGCCTTCGGGCGGCTGGAAACGGGTGATGTCCTGAGTCGTCAACTGAAGCAAATGGCCGATTCCCGCTGCCCGAGCATTTTTCCCCGCAAAATCGACAACGTCCCGCCGAATGTCGGATCCGCAAATCGGCGAGGGGAGCGAACGAGCCATTCGGCTACGGGCCTGATCGCGCAATTCGGTCCACAGTTGCACGTCGAAATCGAGCCAGCTTTGAAAAGCGAATCGTCTACGCGTCAACCCCGGCGCGCGGTCCAAGGCGATCCAACCGGCCTCGATCGGGAGCGTCCCGGAACCACACATCGGATCGACGAACGGTGTGTGCCGATTCCATCGGCTCAGGAGGATCAGCCCGGCGGCCAATGCTTCGTTCAATGGCGCCTTGGTCAACACGGGACGATAACCTCGCTTGTGCAGCGATTCGCCGGAGGAATCGAGGCTGAGCACCGCTTGATTCTGATGAATGTGCAGATTCAACGGCACCATAGGCTGCCGTGGATCGACGCTGGGTCGGCGACCGACGCGGGCTAGGAACTGATCGCAGATGGCGTCTTTGACCCTCCGAGCGGCGTACTGCGAGTGCGTGATTGCCGAGTCCCGAACATTGGCATCCACAGCAAGCGTGTGTTCGGGAGTCAGGTATCGAGACCAATCCACCGACCGCACGGCGTCGTAAAGCTCATCCGGCGAGTGGACCGTGGCGGTAAGCACGGATCGCAAGACGCGGATGGCGGTCCGGAGCCAGAGATTCGCTAGATAAAGAGTGACTAAATCGCCGCGGAAACTTACACCTCCCCGACC
>JAOAAM010000184.1 GCA_026418875.1 Gemmataceae bacterium
CTAGTTCGCTCGTCGGCAGCGTCAGATGTGTATAAGAGACAGGACCTGCTCGGCGCGTTGGTTGATGGCCGCTTCCTGCCGACTCTTCATGTAGAACAGTGCACCCATCACTGCCCCCCCCGCAATCAGGAACATCACGGGGATGGCAAACAACAGCAATCGGCGTCGCGGTTTGCGTTGCAGCTTCCGATACAGTTCGGCGTAGTCGGTCGGTTCGTCCGGCCTCCCGGCATCCTCCGCGGCCTCGACCACGACGACTTCTTCCGCCTCATCCGGGACGGAGACTAATTCGACAACTTCTTCGCCTTGGGCCGGTGAACCGGTTTGGCCCTCTCCGGGCGTGAAGCCCATCAGTGCGAGCACCTCGTCCGCCGACGCCGTTCTCTCCTCCGGCGGCGGTGATGCGGCCGATTCCGGACTCGGACCAGTTCCCCCCAAGCGAACAGGAGGCGGTGGCAAACTTCGCCAATCCGCCTCCACAGGCTCGCTTTCTCGTTGGGCCGACGGAGCTTCCCACTCCAACTCGGTCGGCTCCACCTCCTCTTCGAACGTCGGTGCTTTCCGACCTCGACTCGCCCCACCGGCAGAGCCCGACGCCGCTGTCACCTCAAACACCGCCCGACACTCGGCGTTTTCGCAGCGAATCTTGCGGCCCAGGAAATTCGGGTCCAATTCATACCTGGACGAACACTTGGGGCACAACGCGATGATAGCCACGGCCTGTCCCGTCTTCAGGGAAGATGATCCTTAGTGGCGTCATTCTAACACGCAAGCGATTCGGAGCCAGATGCACTGTTCATAGGGGCGTTCTGGAGCACCTCCCCCCGATGGAGACGGAACCCAAAGATTGCGTCCAGGTTCGCGTGGTGGAACTTCTGAAGTTTTTCGCATTGACCGCATCGCATATTCAATTATTCTTATATACGGATTTTCCTCTCAGGGTCGCGGACAATGCAGGAGTCTCTCCGCCGTTTCAAAGCGGGAATCTTCCAAGCCCTCGCGCACCCCACGCGAATCGCCATCCTCGAACAGTTGAAGGAACGCGAGTTAAGCGTGTCGGAATTGTGTGAGCGTCTCGCTTTGGAGCAGGCGAATGCGTCGCAGCATTTAGCAGTGCTGCGGCATCGGAACATCGTCCTGCCGCGGAAAGAGGGCAATCAAGTGCATTACAGCCTGCGTGATCCGATCCTGGGACAGGTTTTGGATTTGATGCGTGAGTACTTCCACAAGCACCTTGAAGAAGCGTTAGCCATGTTACGCGAGGAAGGGAAGGAATCCGTTGCTCCCCGTCGGCGAAACGAGGTGCCGCGTTGATTCCTGCGAATCATCGTTTGGTCCCAAAGTTGATTGAAATTCTCCGCGGCTACACGCGGGGAGATTTGGTGTCGGACGTGGTCGCGGGAGTGACGATTGGTCTGGTAGCGCTACCCCTTGCGATGGCTTTCGGGATTGCGAGCGGCGTCACGCGAGAAGCTGGAATCATCAACTCCATCGTCGCGGGAATCGTCGTCGCAGCCTTGGGCGGATCCCGCTGCCAAGTTTCCGGGCCTACCGGCGCTTTCGTGGTGATCATCGCGGGGATCGTGGCCAAGTTCGGCATACCGGGCCTGTTGATGTGTACGCTGATGGCTGGTGTCATGCTCGTCCTCATGGGGCTGACGGGCTTAGGCGCCGCGGTGCGTTATATTCCACATCCCGTGACCATCGGATTTACCAACGGAATCGCCGTCCTGATCGCTTCGACACAGATCCGCGATTTTCTGGGTTTGGAACTCGCCCACGTACCTGGCGACTCTCTCGGCCGGATCAACGCGTTGTTCCGACACGTATCGACCGTCAACCCATGGTCGATCGCCGTGAGTCCAAGCTCCCTGGCCGTCGTTCTACTCTGGCCGAAGGTCACCCGCCGACTGCCCGCTACGATCGTTGCCTTGATCGTGGCGACGGCGATCGTGGGTGGCCTCGGCGTAGACGTTGAGACGATCGGCAGTCGCTTTGGCGGAATCCACTCAGGGCTGCCCGACATGCAGATCCCCGAACTTCGACCGGACCTGATCTTGGCTCTGATCCCTTCTGCCGTGACGGTAGCGTTGCTGGCAGCGATCGAGAGTCTCTTGTCGGCGGTCATTGCGGATAATCTAAGCGGCGATCGTCACAAGCCTGATATCGAACTTGTCGCACAGGGGGTTGCCAATATCCGTGTTCCCATGTTCGGAGGCTTACCGGCCACCGGGGTGATTGCCCGAACTGTGACCAACATTCGTTCAGCAGCACGGTCACCAATCGCATCGATCCTCCTTGGTTTCACGCTCCTTGGGATCCTTCTGTTCGCCGCGCCCCTAGCCTGGTACGTTCCCCTGGCAACCCTTGCCGCCATCCTTTTTGTCCTCGCCTATAACATGGGCGAATGGCGTGAAATCTCCATCATTTTGGGGTCGTCCTGGCCTGATCGTCTGGTGTGGTTGGCTACCTTTGCCTTGACAGTTCTTGCTGACCTGACCGTCGCTGTCGAAGTGGGCATGGTACTTGCTGCGTTCCTTTATATCTACCGATTTAGCGAGACGACATCCGTCGAGCTGGTAACGCATGACTACATCATCGAGGGGCGGCCACACGTACTTCACGACAAGAGCATTCCCCCGTTTGTCACGATTCTGAGAATTCACGGACCCTTTCTGTTTGGGGCGACCACAAAACTAGAGGCAATCGGGTGGGATCTCTTCCGTTTCCATCCCATCGTCATCCTTCGCTTAAGAAACTTGACAGCCTTAAATGGCACTGGCCTTCACGCCCTGGAGGATTTTGCCAAACGAGTCAAAGTCTCGGGTCGCTACCTGATCGTGTGTGGCGCACGTCGTCAACCCGCTCGGCTAATCGGGTCGTCGATGTTGCCGCAAATTATTGGACGTGAAAATATCTGCCCACACATCGCCGCCGCTCTGCATCAGGCCCAGGCCATTTATGGTAGCTTTAACGGGGTAGTTCCAGAGATGGCCCGCGGCTTAAGCCATCAAACAATCTGAGATTGACCATGCGACGTCCTGTACCTCGACTTATCGTTTTCCCTCTGGCGGTCGCGGGGGCAGTTCTTTTTGGTGCCTTCCTCGATCATTGGTATTTTCGCGAATCTCCCTCGAGAGACACGATCGAGGCGTTGCCGGAACAATTGACCCCCGAAGAAGCTCTCGCCGAACTTCGTCACGGAAATCGTCGGTACATCACATCCCACCGTTTGCGATCCATCGACACCGCCCACGATGCCGACGATCGCCGGCGTTTGGCGCAAGGGCAACATCCTTTCGTCGCCTTGCTTTGCTGTGCCGATAGCCGCCTTAGCCCCGAATTCGTCTTCGATCAAAAACCGGGGAGCATCTTTGAAGTTCGCAACGCCGGAAACGTCGTGGATGACGATGTCATGGCTTCATTGGAATATGCCGTCGAACATCTCCACGTTCCCCTGGTGATCGTCTTGGGACACACAGGCTGCGGGGCCATTGCTGCCGTTCATAATGCCGGCGACACCCCGTTGCCCCATCACCTTCGCGCTCTGCAAGAGCACATGCGTGGAATCCGACCGGAGTCGCTTCGACACTTGGGTCGCCATGACAGCGAGCTACTTGATCGACTCGCCTTGGTAAATGCTAAGTTTCAGGCCGAGGATTTGATGAATCAATCAGAACCAATTCGGCAGGCAGTGAAAGCGGGACACTCGCGCCTGCTGTACGGAATCTATCATCTCGACTCCGGCATCGTAGAGCTGGAGGATCTCAAATAGTCCGACGAAACAATAACGCTGGGCCGGCTGTCGATTCGTGTCAAGATCACCCAGCGGTGCTCGTCGCCACGGAGTTTGAGTCGTCGTTCCAATTGCTCCACCTCCACGGCGCTGCTTCTCTTGATCCACGTGACCCGGCCCACACGATGCATCCGAAGGTAGTCGCGCAACCGACCGAGGTGAAAGGGAAATACGGCCTCGACACGATAGCTGCGAGCCATGGGTGTCGGCGACGGTCGATCGCTACTCAGGAATGCCCCGGCTGGATCGATCTGATGCGCATTGAGTGTTTCCCCCAGGTTTGCCACCAACCCAGCGCGAGTCACGGCCGGGTCTGGGTCATGGACATAGTCGCCCACCGGGCCGATGATCGAATCGACCGGATGCTCCGCCGCCATGCTAATTCGTGTCGGCAAAATCGTGGCCCGACGCCGAGTCTTTCGCAGTTCCCCAAACCACAAAATACACTCTTTCAATTCGCCGGCGGCGGAGACGAACTCCACCTCCGCATCAATTGAGTTCAAATCACTCCAAGGCACTGCGGGGGCCACCTTCACGGCCCAGGCACGATAGCTTGACATTCGCTCCGTCACAACCCTCCAACTGGGTGTATACATCTTCAGGTGAAGCTGCCGCTGGCCCGAGGCTCGACGATCCGGGTCGATGAACGCCGCCTCGACGGTCGGCAGCAACAGTGACTTGAAGTCACCGTGAACGAAACTCACCCGCGTTTCGAGCCTCAGTGCTTCGGCATTCGCCTTCGCCATCCTCAACCGCAATGGGTCGATATCAAGCGCTTGGACTGTCGCGACGCGGGCCAACGCCATAGT
>JAOAAM010000232.1 GCA_026418875.1 Gemmataceae bacterium
CCAGCAACGCCAAGCAAGCCGTCGGTCCCCGACCCGAGGCTGAGGTCCGCGACTGGTTGAAACAACTCGAGTCGGCTTTTGAACCTTCGGCCCAACCTTGACTTCCTCCGCACCGGCCCCTACCTTGAAGTGAACCAAGGGCGCTTAGCTCAGTTGGCTAGAGCACCAGCTCGACACGCTGGGGGTCATAGGTTCAAGTCCTATAGCGCCCACTCGCCATTTCCCAGCGCCGCGGCTCGACCGGTAAAAAGCACCGCAACTTGAACGCCCCGTCGCGCTTTTCAACGCCGACACAATGATCGCCAAGCCGACCTGTCTGGCAAGTGTGGAGAAACCACCAACGGCCGCATCTTCTTCCCACCTTCCGCTCATGCCCGCACCTTTTCCTCGATTTCCATCGTTTCCATCATTTCCTTCATTTCACTCTTCGCGTTCCGTCGGGTTCGCCACGAGGAACGCCGAGGGCGGATCAGCCCAAATCAGCACCTTGGCCCCGTTTGCACCTCGGGGGATCGCCTTCCGCCATCCAGCGACACACGTCGCCGGACCAACAACCAGTCTTGGATGCAGCCCAACAATGTCAAGTCGATTGCACAAGTTTGGCTCGCATCCGTCGTGGCCGCCCTTCGTCACGGCTGGACAAGCCGATCGAAACCCTTGCTCGGAACAAGCCCGGCGACGCCAAGCCCAGCGACGGCAAGCCTTTCCGACGATCCGCCTTGGTCTCGTGAGGCCCCATCTGCCAAGATTGAGCCGACCTGAACTTTCTTGCGTGCGATCGCCGACGTTCACAAACGATCGCCCCCATTTCCGGGTCGGTCATCACGCGGGACGGGCCATCAACTTGGCCCCGATGAGTCAATGCCAATAGATGGAGCGGCGAGCGGCGAGCGGCGAGCGGCGAGCGGCGAGCGGCGAGTGGCGAGCGGCGAGTGGCGAGCGGCGAGCTTGAATCGGCCTCTTGCCGAGGAGATACGGGATCTGCATAATTCCTTTTACCTTGTGCGAGACGGTTCGCCGGGCAGCCCCAATGAAGGGAGCTGCTCGATTTTTTTAGAGTGGGGTGAAGATCGATGGTCGAGACCGTTCCTTTGCCGACGCGGCCTCGTGACCAATTTGGGTCGAAGAATGCCCGCCGACTGCGACAGCAGGGGCTGATCCCCGGCGTGATCTACGGCCACAAGGAAGAGGTCGTGGCGGTCGTGATGAGCCGTGAAGACTTGGACCGCGTGATCCGCAAGGCCGCCCACATCGTGGACGTGGAGTACAACGGCAAGACCGAGAAGGCCCGTGTCCGTGAATTGCAGTGGGACCATTTGGGCAAGGAAGTCTTGCACGTCGATCTGATGCGGGTGAGCAAAGACGAGCGTATCGTCATCGGCATCCCGGTGGTGTTGCGCGGGCATGCCCCGGGGACCAGCGAGGGCGGCGTGCTGGACCAGCCGATCCACGTGCTCAACGTGGAGTGCCCCGTGCTGGAAATTCCCGAGTTCATCCGCGTGAACATCGACCACTTGGGGCTGGGTCAGGCCATCCATGTGAAGGAACTGACGCTGCCGCCCGGTGTGGTCGCAAAGGCGGACCCGGATGCGGTCGTGGTTCATGTGAAAGCGCACCGGGTGGTGGAAGAAGCGGCAGCGCCGGCCGAGGGTGCGGCGGAGCCGGAAGTCATCAAGAAGGCCCCGAAGGCAGGCGAAGAAGAGGAGTAATTCCAGGATCGCTCCGAGTTGGGCCGCATCGTCGAAGCGGACGGCCGGTGAAGCGGTCAACGCGGGCTGGGTGGCCGTGCCGTCATGAAAGTGATCGTGGGCTTGGGCAACCCCGGAGCGAAGTATCACGGCGCTCGGCACAACGTCGGGTTTGCCGTCGTGGACTACTTAGCCCAATCGCCCCGAGCCAGCGGTTTTCGGTCACGGTTCTCGGCGGAAGTGGCAGAATTGACGGAAGATGGAGCCAGGCTACTCCTGGTCAAACCGCAGACCTACATGAACCTGAGCGGGAGCAGCGTGCGGCAAGTGATCGATTTTTTTCAGGTGCCGCTTGCCGACCTGCTCATCGTTTGTGATGACATCAATTTGCCCCTGGGCAAACTGCGGGTCCGGGCAAAGGGCAGCCACGGTGGGCACAACGGCCTGCGGAACATCCAGGAGCACTTGGGCACCACGGAATATGCCCGGCTGAGGATCGGTGTCGGAGCACCGCCTCAACCGGGAGACGAAGCCACGGTGGATCACGTCTTGGGTCGGTTTCGACCCCATGAACGCCCCATCGTGGAAGAGGCGATCCAGAAAGCCGCTTTGTCCGCGTTATGCTGGGCGAAGGAGGGGATCGAGCGGTGCATGGCGCGGACGAATGCCCCCGAGGAGTCGGGAACGAAGCGATCGAAAGCGGAGCGCGACAAGCCTGAGCCGACGCCGCCAGGACCAGCCCACCCGCCGGAGCGACCTGAACCGAAGACTTGAGAGAGAGCCATGGCACGACGGATGTACGAATACCTGATCTTATTCGACACGAGCAAGGTGGCCGGCGACGTCCTCGGCGCGGTGAACACTTTGCACGCGATTTTCGAGAAACACGGTGCGGAGATTTTGGCGAGCCGCCCCTGGGCCGAACAGCGGCTCGCCTACCCCATCCAGCACCAGAAGAAGGGGCTGTACTACCTCATTTACGCCCGGGCCGACTCGCAGAAGATCCACGAAATCGACGTCGACCTGAAGTTGAACGAGCAGGTACTCCGCTTCCTGAACGTGGTCATCGACAAGAAATGGGAAGAGGAGATGTTGGCGGTGGCACGGGACGAGCACGCCTTGGCCTTGCAGCTGGCAACCAACGTGGACGTCACCGAAGGCGACTTCGACTTGCGTCGGCAGCCGATGGGTGTCAGCGACGTCTGAGCCGAGGGCGGGAAACTTCGGCGGCAGACGGGAACCATGGGCGGACGGTGTCGCAGGGCGTCGCCGCAAGGTCACGCCGATTGCGGCAGCCCGACTTGGCCTGAACCGAAACAGCGGGCAGCATCCGCGCCTCAACCACGATTGCAGGCAACCGAGCCTGGGTTTACGATGGAGGCACCAAGTCGGCCATTGGGCGTGCCGCCGAGGGAAGCCGGGCCGCGGATGGGGAGTCGATCATCCGAGCCGCCAAGATGGTCGACGGGCCGAGGAGCATCAACAATGGCGAACCTGAACAAAGTCCTGCTCATCGGTCGGTTGACCCGCGATCCGGAGTTTCGATCGTTTGCCAGCGGCGGGCGGGTCGCCAGCTTCGGTTTTGCCGTCACGAACCGCCGGCGAAACCCACAGACGGGACAATGGGAAGACGACCCCATGTTCATCGACTGTAGCGTGTTCAACAGCGAAACGAACAAACAGGCCGACCGCGTGGAACAGTTCGGTTTGCGTAAGGGGTCGCAGTTGTTTCTGGAAGGTCGGTTGGTCCTAGATCGTTGGGACGACAAAAACACAGGCGAAAAGCGGAGCAAGCACAAGCTCGTCGTCGATAATTTCCAGATCCTCGACCCGCGAAGCGATGGCGGCTCCGGGGGGAATCGTGGCTCGAACATGACTCGGTCCGGGGTCCGAGGAGCACCGATGGGCGACGCGGATGTGGGTGATGACATCCCGCTACCGGAGGGCGAGAGCGACATTCCTTTCTGACCGACCATTGCCGGGAATTGTTGGGACAGCATTCGACGGCTTGCGAGGGGACGAACTGCCATGAGCACGAAATCGAAACGGCTGAGTATTCCACGAACGGCCCACGGGAACATCAAGTTGATGCTCATCGAAGATGTTCCGCACCTGGGCAAGCAAGGCGACATCGTCGAAGTGCGTCCGGGGTATGCCCGCAAT
>JAOAAM010000249.1 GCA_026418875.1 Gemmataceae bacterium
GTCCAAGCCCTCGGCTGCATCCCGAAAGTATGGGATCAACTCGTCCGGCGGAATCCCAGTCCGCCCTCGCGCTCGCCACTGCTTCAATCGGTCGCGCAACGTTCCGTCGGCGAGTTCCATGGCGATCACCAGGCGATTTCGGATCACCCAGAACGCGAGCGTCGAGAGCAGCTTGGGATGCTGCAACCGCTTGATCAACTCGAGCGCGGCCAGTTCCTTTTTTGCTGAATCACGGTCGAGCGGCTCGGAGATGATTTTCACGGCCACGGCAATGCCACCGGGCGCTTCGGCTCGCCATACCTCGCCAAAGTTGCCTTTGCCGATCCGCTCGACCGGAGTATAGCCCGGGGGGAAAATCTCTTGGAGCGATGGTGGCAATTGGGCCTCGCCGCGAACCGTCGCACGCGCCGATGCCCCGACGGCCGGCCCAGATTCCTTTGGCCGCGAACGCAAGTACGACTCGATTTCCGCCGCCCGGTCGGGGAAACGTTGGCGATGCTCTTCGATTGCCGGCGAATCTCCGCGGCGGTGCCGGATACCATACTCCTCGGCAATCAGATCGATCGGCAGCGGGGTCAACTCGGGGAACAGGGTCTCATAAGTTTCGACCAACACCCGGCCGCCCTCGCGCCAGGTGAATTCGAGATCGAGTTTTGCCAACTCGATGAGCACATGGCGACGCAGTCGATCCCCGGACGGCGGGAGGTATGGCTCCCAGTCCTCGACCCCCCCTCGGGAACGCGCTTCCGCAAAGCGGTCGGCAAGGTTCTGTAACTGCTGGAACTCATCATCCGAAAGCACGGAGCCGTCCGTCGGCCGCATGCGTGTCTCCGCCGTGTGCCTCATCGCCCTCGAGGGACCGACGGTATTATCCGATCGGCTCGGAACGCTTGCAAGGCGGTCATCGATCCGCCGACTTACCCTCGGATCGGATGAGGTCGTCGGTTTCGCCTCGTGGACTCAGAAGCGGAGCGTCCAACTCGCCAATGCTTCGATTCGATGCGGCCCCCACGACAACGGCACGCCCA
This sequence comes from Gemmataceae bacterium, assembly GCA_026418875.1. Lineage (GTDB taxonomy): Bacteria > Planctomycetota > Planctomycetia > Gemmatales > Gemmataceae > CAKZUU01. The sequence continues at coordinate 1,029 of JAOAAM010000249.1, forward strand.
CCGCACCACCGATGATCGACCGCGGCAACACGATATAGGCACCGCTGGTCAAATTCACCGAGTTCCGCATGAGCGTTTGTCCAATGAGGCTCGCGCTGAAATTGTTCAGAGGAGTGTTCACATGAACTTCCACCGTCGGCACGAAGCCTTGAATGAAGTCGGCATGCGGTTCACGCACCAGCCAATACCCCAAGCCGAAGCCATTGCTGATGAACGTCGGCTCTTCGTTCTCCGTCGGGACCGCGATGGAGTGGAAACCTTGAAGATACAGCCGTTGACAACAAAAGTTGAGAATATAACCGGTGTAAGGGACAATTTGCACCCCGCGATAACGTGGTTGTTCTGGCCGTTGGTTTCCTTGATTGGCGATCGGATTCGGCGAACCGCCCGTGGGTGTACCCAGGATCAGACCCGCGGACCAGACATTTCCCGTCTCTTGGTTGTTGATGATCGCATACTTCGTGATGACGCTGAGATCGCCCACGAATCCTGTCTCGTAGGCCACGCTCCCTCCACCCATGCTGAAGAATGGCAGCCGCAAACCAACCGAGGCATCGCCATCGAGCAAGGTCTTTTCAAAGCCAATGATATGTCGATGCACTTGCATCCGCGGCAACACATTGGTCAACACGTTGGCCGGCGTATTCACATCGACATTGCCGAAGAAGTTGTAGTTGTAATACAGCCGATTCGTCGGACGCGGGCTATCGCCCTCGGCGATCTTGATGCCGCCAGCCTGCGATGGATTGGGGGAAGCCATCAGTCCCACGAAACCGTTCTCGGGGATGAACACGGGGGTGAGGATCACGCTGGGCAGCAGATCGCCGAAGAAGCCCGGTGAGTAGCTGGCCGAGGGCTGCGTCCCGGCCTCTCCCGCCGACGCCAGCGCCTCCATGAACGAAGACTGCGGAGGCTGAGCAAGCGATGGCTCGGACGGGGCCGGCGCCGGTTGGCTCGGCGTCGAGGGCGTCGGGGATGTCGGCGGAACAGCCGACTCCGGCGCGCACCACGGCATCACCGTGGCCGGAGGACAATCCTTTCGCGGCTTCGCGAACCAGCGCGGCCGATCCTGCGCCGCCGTTGTTCCACCCAACAGCGTCATACCCAAAAGGGTGATCGTCCTGATCTTCATGGGCGTTTCCATCCTGACTAATAACTTAAAACCATCTCAGAACCTTAACGTGTAACTCGCGACGGCCTCAATCGTATGTGGACCGAAAGCGAGAGGAACGCTCACGGCTGTGCCGAGTAACGACCTCGGCATGGTAATGTAGAATCCACCAGTTAGGTTGACACTGTCTCGCATCCTCACCTCGCCAAGCTGAGTGGGTACACCTTGGCGAGTCACAGGCGTGTTCACATGGATCTCGATGGTTGGGATGATTCCTCTAATCCACGCTGCTTCCGGATTGCGATACAGCCACCAACCCGCACCGACATCGTTGGCCAGGAACATAGGTTCCTGACGAATCGTCGAGATTAGCACGGAGTGAAACCCATGAAAATACCATCGAGGTGTCACATTGTAAATATAACCAGCCCAAGGTTGCAAATAAGTCGGATAGTTTCGAGGCGAACGGTCCCAAATGAGGGGCGAGTCGGGGCCGGGGCGAAGGAACGCCGGGCTGCTGCCCGTCGGCGGTGCGACGGCAAAGCCAATTGAGAATAAGCTGCGCGTCTCGGGATTTTCAAAGAGCATCAACTTGGTTAAGACGCTCAAATCCCCGACAAATCGGGTGTCATAGATCGGTGCCCCCGCAAATCCCAGGAAGGGCACCCTCATGCCGACCGAGGCTCGGCCAGCCCATAGCGTTTTCTCGAAACCAATCACATGCCGATGAAGCTGTAACCGTGGAAGCGGTAACGTGGGATCAATCTCAATATCAATGTTGCCGTAGAAGTTGTAAAAATAATAAACACGGTCAATTGGTCGGGGGCTGTCGCTCTCAGCGACCTTGATGGCACTGGCTTGGGCGACGTTGACTGACAGGATTGGTTGGGGAGTAATATAGGGCTTTTGAATCACGCCCAAGTTTTGCACGGTAATACCACCGAGCAAATCACCGAAGAAACCGGGATGATAACTGGTTGCCGGCTGAGTTCCTGCCTCTCCGGCCGATGCCAACGCCTCTTGAAAGGGAGAACTCGAGGGCGGTTCCGCAACCGATGAGGACGAACCTAGAGACGGCGG
>JAOAAM010000253.1 GCA_026418875.1 Gemmataceae bacterium
GGGGGTCACTGTTTCGAAAGGTGCGAAACTTCATTTGAAGCCTGTCCCCGACGGCAAACCCTCGCGTGAGGCGCCCGCAGCCGGTCCAATCCTGATGCTGAATCCCCGTATTATAAACGGCGTGGAACGCATCGAAAACAATCGCCTCAACTCGACCTTGGGCTTCCTTCGCTGAGACGGTGAACCGATGCCGCGAGCTTTTCTCGTCTTACTGATTTTGACCAACTCCGTGCGATCCGCCGATTGGCCGCGATTCCTCGGCCCTGACTCCAACGGCCACTCGATGGAAGAGGGGCTGAGGCGCGACTGGCCCCCTGACGGGCCGCCGAAACGATGGGAGATCTCCACCGGTTCCGGTTTCGCTGGACCCGCGGTAGCCCAGGGCCGGCTGGTCTTGTTCCATCGACGAAAAGACGAGGAAGTCCTGGATTGCCTCGATGCGAAAACGGGCAAGAACCTGTGGCGATTCACCGCGCCGACGGGTTACGTCGATGATTTTGATTTCGACGATGGCCCCCGCGCCGTCCCAGCGATCAGCGATGGTCACGTCTTCGCCCTGGGAGCAGAGGGTCGGTTGATCTGCTGTGAGCTTGCGACCGGAAAGTTACTATGGCAACGGGAATTGGCCAAGGACTACCCCTTCCGCAAAGGTTACTTCGGCGTCGGAGTTTCACCGTTGGTTGAAAACGACCTGGTGGTCGTCAACGTCGGTTCCCGGGATGCCGGCGTGGTCGCGTTTGACCGACGAACCGGCAGAGAGCGTTGGCGCAACGGCCGTGACGCCGCCAGCTACTCGACACCCCTCGCGGCAACCATCGGTTCACGCCGCTGTCTGGTGTTTCTGACTCGGCAGGGTCTTCTCGTCCTCGATGCGCAGACGGGCGACACGATTCATCAACGTCCCTTCCGCGCTCGCATCGACGCTTCGGTAAACGCGGCCAGCCCCCTCGTGGCGGATGGCCGGGTGTTTCTCACGGCGAGTTACGGCGTCGGGGCCCTGTTGCTCGACGCCGACGGCTGGCGCGAAGTGTGGAAAGGCGACGCTTTGGAGTGCCACTACAACACGCCGGTCAAAGTCAACAATCACCTGTTCGGAAGTCACGGCCGGCAGGAGGCCGGAGCTTCCCTCCGCTGCGTCGAGTGGACGACGGGCACCGTCGCCTGGGAGAAAGAGGGGTTTGGCTGTGCCTGGCTGATCGCCGTGGACGGTCTCCTCATCGCTGTGCGAGAGTCAGGTCGGGTGACGTTGCTCGAGGCATCTCCCGCGGCGTACCGCGAGTTCGGAGACTTTCAAGCCTTCGACAAACCGGATCGCCGCAATTGGGCCGTCCGGGCGGCACCCGCCTTCGCAGATGGGATACTCTACATCCGAGCACCCGAGCGTCTTGCCGCATGGAAACTGAAGTGAGTCGGTGACTCGACCCATTGGTCGGATGGCACTGCCGGAGCCGGGCTGGGATTCACCGCAATCCGCAGGCGCTCCGCACCAACTCCATCGTCGCTTGCGCCTCCTCTCGGGCACGTCGAGCGCCACTGCGCAGGATGTCTTCGACATCGTCGGGTCGTTTCGCCAGATCCCGCCGCCGCTCCCGAGCCTCGGCGAAGTGTTGATTGATTTTTTCCACGAGTGCGGCCTTGACCGTGCCGTAGCCCAGACCGCCAGCGCGATACCTCTGAGCCATCTCCTCCCGCTCTTCTGGTGTGGCGAACAGGGAGTAAAGGGCGAAGACATTGCACGTCGTCGGATCTTTGGGCTCCTCAACGGTACGGGAGTCCGTTTTGATTCCGGCCACCGCCGCTTGCAACGCCTTGCCCTCGGCGAAGATTTCGATGGTGTTCCCGTACGACTTGCTCATCTTTTGCCCATCGGTCCCGGGGACCACTGGGGCGTGCGAGAGCAATTCCTTCGGTTCGGGGAAGATCGGCCGGCCGTAGGTGTTGTTGAAATATCCGGCCATGTCGCGAGTCATTTCCAGGTGCTGCACTTGGTCCCTGCCCACGGGAACCTGATCCGCGCGGACGATGAGAATGTCCGCCGCCATGAGCACCGGGTACGTGAATAGCCCGACACTGGCCTCGATCCCTTTTTCCTTTTTGTCCTTGTACGAATGGGCTCGCTCCAGCAATCCCATGCCGGTCACCGTGGAGAGGATCCAGGCCAATTCCGTGACTTCGGGAACATCGGATTGTCGGTAGAAGGTGGCTCTCGCCGGATCCAGACCCAAGGCGAGGTAATCCAAGGCGACATCCCGAACATTCTCGCGGAGGATTTCGGCGGCGCTGCGGGCAGTTTGGCGAGCCTTTTTCGCTCGATCCGCCTCGGCTTGCGCGACGTTTTTCAAGGTCGTCAGGGCATGATAATCGGCGATGAAATAGAACGCCTCACCACGGTCCTGTAGCGCGATGTGGTTCTGAATCGCACCAAAATAATTCCCCAAGTGGAGCTTGCCCGACGGTTGGACTCCGCTGAGGATTCGAGGTTTCGGCCGAGGCATGTCCATGAACGTTCGAACCTTGAAAAAATGCCGCAGCCGGGGCGCAAAACGGGGATTGTTCGTCGCCACCCGGCCTGCCGTCCGGTTTCAGGTTGTCGCTTGAATTTATATGCGATACGATTCAACCCGCCAGAACGCCGCAGGGAGTGGCCAGCGAATGGATGCCCGTGAAGACGCAATTCTCTTGGCCGCGTTGAAGGAAGCCGTCGCCGCCGGCGACGAAAGACGGCTGTACCGCAGTGGCAAGTTGAGCGGTTTGTTTCCCAGCAAAGCCGGTGTTTCCGGAGCCGCCGCCGCTCGGGCCTTGCGCGACGGTTTGCTCGAAGTTGTCCGTGTGGAGAATCGAGGCAAGGTGTCGATCGATTGGGTGCGGATCACTCCCGCTGGGGTCGAGTATCTGTACCGCAGCGAGTCGCCGATCGTGGTGTTACGGGAACTGCGGCAAGCGTTGGCTGCCACCCAATCCAGTTTGCCCAGGTTTCTGGAGGATCTGCATCAGGAGTGGCAACGAACTCTCAACGAGTTTCGCGCCCGACTTGACGAGACGCAACGAAAGCTCCACGTCTTGGCCGCTCGTGTCGAGGAGACGGTCCGGCGAATCGATACGAATCGCGGCGGTGTCGCGGATGCCCTTCTTGCGTCCACCCCTTGGGCCAGCGAGGCTGTCGATTACTTGGAGCGGAGGAAAGAGAGCGGCGGGGCGGATGGGTGTCCACTCCCTGAATTGTTCACGGCACTGCGCCGGCGGTTCCCCGAATTGAATCTAATCGATTTCCACAGCGGTCTACGCCGGCTCCACGATCATCGAGCCATCGTCTTACGCCCTTTTGATGGCCCGACCGATAAGATCCCGGAACCGGAGTATGCGTTACTCGATGGTGCCGAATTGATGTACTTCGCGGCCCGCTGATTTTTGAGCGGTGACGCCATCCCGGGACGGCCCCGCCGATGCGTGGTCGTTCTCGGCGGATGTGACGTCGCGGCTGCTGCCGTCTCACCTCGACACCG
>JAOAAM010000262.1 GCA_026418875.1 Gemmataceae bacterium
GTCATGAACTAAGCGCCAGCCCCGACGGAGCGGACGTCGTGGTCATCAACACGTGCGGCTTCATCGAGCCGGCACGCCAGGAATCGCTGGGCGTCATCCGCGAGATGCTCGAGCTGAAACGGCAAGGCCGCGTTGGCTCCGTCGTCGTCGCCGGCTGCCTCGCCGAACGTCAGCGTGACCTGCTGCTGCAAGAAGTGCCCGAAGTGGACCACATCGTTGGCGTCTTCGCGCGGGAGGAGATCGCTCAGGTGGTCCAACAGGTCGAGAAAGCCCGTCTTCGAGGCCGCGACGCCGACGAGCAACGCTCGCTCTTTCGACCGGCCCCCATCCGCGCCTTGGACGACACGGCAAGGCTGCGGATCACGCCGCGGCATTACGCCTACCTCAAAATCAGCGAAGGCTGCGACCGCACCTGCACCTTCTGTGCCATCCCCATGATGCGGGGCAAGCACATCACCAAACCCATCGAGGAAGTGATTCGCGAGGCGCGTGAGTTGGCGGCTGACGGCGTCCGGGAGCTGATCCTCGTCGCTCAGGACACCACCTACTACGGTTTGGACCTGTATGGCGAGGTTCGACTTGCCCCGCTGCTGCGCGAGTTGGATCGAGTCGAAGGCATCGAGTGGATTCGAGTTTTGTACGCCTACCCGATGTATTTCACGGACGACTTGATTCAGGTGCTCGCCGAGGCGGAGCGGATCATCCCATACCTCGACATGCCGCTGCAACACGCCAGCGACCGGATGTTGAAGCGGATGCAACGGCGGGTGACTCGTGCGGAGACCGAGGATCTACTGAGTCGCTTACGGCGAGCGATCCCCGATTTGTGCCTGCGGACGACATTTATCACTGGGTTTCCCGGCGAGACCGAGTCGGACGTGGATGAGTTGGAGGCGTTTATCCGGGAACAGCGGTTTGACCGATGCGGCGTGTTCGTATATTCCCGGGAGCCGGGAACTCCCGCCGATCGCCTGCCCGATCACCTGCCGGAAGAGGTCAAACAAGCTCGGCGCGACCGGATCATGCGGGCACAGCAGGAGGTCGCCTTTGCCCGGGGCATGGCTCAGGTAGGGCGGGAGGTCGAGGCCATCGTCGATTCCCCCGACCCGGAGTTTCCGGGGCATGTACTCGGCCGGACCCACGCCGATGCCCCGGAGATCGATGGCGTGATCCGCACTAAGGGGAAGAATCTGCAACCGGGCGACCTGGTGCGTGTCAAGGTGACGGCGGCGGATGGTTATGACCTAGTGGGGAGGGCGATGGGTGAGCCGTGGTGAGTCGAGGCGACGAGTCGGCTCAACGACGTGTCGGCCCGGCGGCTCACTTCTTCTTCTTCTCCCACACAGGTTGAAACATCTCGGCTTTGGAGCGAACACTGTTGTATGATCGGGCCAACTCGTGCATCGCGCGGCAATACTCGCGGAACGCCGCCATCAAGTCGCCCTCCTTTTGCAACTTTTCCGCCTGGGTGAACAACTTCGTGTACGACTCGGGGATCAGCTTGGGAAACACTTCCGATACTTTCTGCTTCAAATCGCCGATGCTCCGGGCCAGCTTTTCGACGACCGCCGCATCAATGTCACAAGGCGATTCCCGGTAGATGTGAAGTTCCCCGACCTCTTCTTCGACCTCACGACGTATCCGTTCGGCGCGGACATGGAGGAGCAGGCCGGCCAGACTGAGGGCGATCGTCAACGTCGCCGCAAGGAACATGAACAATCCCAAGTTCCGCGAGCTGAGGAACGCCGGGATGGCGACAATGGCGAGCAGAATGCCCAGGATCAACCCGGGCAGGGACCAGTGCATGCGGCGAAGGGATTCGGCCAACGAACGTCGCGGTGGGGTCCGGAGCGGTTCCCCGCCAACACGCACGACGACGGCGGTAATGTTGTCGGGTCCGCCACGCAGGTTCGCCAATTGGACGAGAAATCGCACGGCCTCTTCGGGAGGCAGGGCCGAGGCGACGGCACCGATTTCCGAATCGGTCACGGGACCGCTCAACCCGTCGCTGCACACGACGAACACATCGCCAGCTTCCAGGGCGTGCGGCCCCTCGATATCGACCTGGACCAAAGCATCCGGGCCAAGCGAGCGGATGATGACGTTGCTTTTCAGCCCTTGGAGTTCGGCGGGATCGACGTTTTGCCGGCGGGCCATCTCCCAGAGGTAGCTATGGTCGAACGTGAGTTGCTGAATCCGCCCGCCTCGAACTCGATACACCCGGCTGTCGCCGACGTGGGCGATCCAGGCTCCCTCGGGCCGCAGGACCAAAGCGGTGGCCGTTGTGCCCAAACCCTGGAATTCGCGGTTCCTCACCCCGACGGCATGGATGGCCGCGTTCACCTCGACAAAGGCACGACGCAGGGCCTGTGCGACCCCATCTTTCGAGTACTTCTGGTACGCCAAGGGGATGTCCCGGGCGGCCTGTTGGCTCGCTTTCTCGCCGACGGCATGCCCGCCCATCCCGTCCGCCACCAGGAAGATATGCCCCTGCTCGCGCCAGATCTCCCGGCTCTTGGCGGGGATCGCGGCAAAGGCATCTTGGTTGTGGCTCCGCCGGATGCCCACGTCGGTCAGGGCAAAATGCGTAAACGAATCAAAGTTGATCACGGAATGTCCATTTCTCGCCGCCGGGCTTGCCTATCATGGTACATCATCAGGTCGAACTCGTCCGGGGTTCATTCGCCTTGCGGAGACTCCCCAGGCGGTCAATGGCATTGAGGATCGCGGGGTGAATCATGTGTCGCTTGACCGCAATCGTCGGACTCTGCCTCGCGACTTGGGGCTGGGCACAAGGATTCGGCATCGCGGAAGGACGACTCGGGATTTCGGGCCACGCGGGCCGGGTGTTTTTCTCCTTGCAGGTGTATCGGCAGGCGTGGCGTTGTTTCCCGGGTGTCCTGCCGGTGGTTCCCGCCTTCCCGGCGATTGTTGTCGAGACGGCGCCGGTCGTGGTGGCACCTGCGGACCCCCGACGAGAACTGGCGACATGGAGCCGACGACTTCCGCAAGTCCCGCCGCCGGAGGAATTGGCCATCCTCAAGCCGGCGCTCTCCCCGGTGGAGCCGAGGCGGATCGTCGCCGGGCCATTGCTCGCCCCGCCGCCGGAGAATGACCGTCGGCAAGCGGCTCGGCTGGAGGTGGAAAAAGGCAAGCAGGCGTTGGCTGCCGCGGCTCCGGGACGGGCTGCCGAACACTTTCAGCGTGCCATCCAGCTGGAACCGGATCGGGCCGAGGCTCATCTCCTGTTGGGCCAGGCCGAAATCTCTCGGGGCCGTTATCGGGACGCCGTCTTGGCACTGCGCGAGGGATTGCGGTTGAAGCCGGATTGGCCCGCCGCGGATTTTCGACCGATCCAGTTGTATGGGCCGCATGCGGCCGATTTTCAACAAGACTTGGAGCAGCTCGAGCGGGCGGTGCAACGGAACCCCGACGACCCCGGGCTTCGCTTTCTTCTCGCCTATCAGTGGTGGTTCAGCGGGCGACGCGCCGAGGCTCGGGTCGAGTTCCGCCGAGCGGCAGAGCAGGCGGTCGATGCCGACGTCATCCGCCGATTCCTCGATTGGCCGGATTAAAACTGCGAGTGGCGAATTTTTATCCCACAGTTTTCAGGGCGGCTGAAAATGCGCGGCGGGCAAGGCGCAAGGGCTGGTGGTTCAAATGCCACCCGCCGTCCTCTCGGCGGTGACTAACCGAAATGAAAGTGGGAGGCCAAACATTGGCATCCCGTGCACTCGTTCAAGATCCTGGGTTGAAAATTCGCTGTGAAAAAGGGAAAATAACAGAGCCTGCATACCAGCCCGCCTTGAAAAATCCCACCACGGTTGGCCTGTTGGAAAGGTTTCCTGCCATGAGTCTGATGCGTTGGTCGTTGGCGTTGGTATTGACGTCGATGCTGGGGTTGCTCGTCGGCGAGAGCAAGGTCGGTTCGGCATGGGCCGCCGACGGAGATGGGACTTACTTGCCCCGACCAGCCGACATCACCGCCTTGAGTATGCATCCGACGGCATTGCGGCTCAGGGGGGGCGACGACGCTGCTCAAGTCATTGTCACCGCCACGTTGACCACCGGCCGCTTGCAAGACCTCACCGGCGATGTCGTTTACTCCGTCGCGAACCCCGAAATCGCCCGTGTCACCCCCTCGGGCCGTGTCCTGCCCTTGGCGAATGGTCAGACGTCGATCGTCGCCAAGTATCACGAAAGGGAAGTCACCCTGCCGGTCGAGGTCAGCGGCATGGGTGAAAACCTGCCGATCAACTTCGCCAATCAAGTGGTCCCCATCTTTACCAAGCTGACGTGCAACAGCGGCGGGTGTCATGGCAAGGCCAGTGGGCAGAACGGCTTCAAGCTGTCGTTGCTCGGTTTTGAACCTGAGGTGGATTACGCCTCGTTGGTGAAAGAGGCCCGTGGTCGCCGGGTGTTTCCGGCGGCTCCCGATCACAGCTTGCTGCTCTTGAAAGCGACCGGGGCCGTGCCCCACGGCGGCGGCAAAAAGATGGAGGTCGATTCCGACGAATATCGCATCGTGCGGCGATGGATCGCCTCGGGGATGCCTTTTGGCTCGCCGAATGACCCCGTCGTCACTCGCATCTCGATTGTCCCGGAACATCGGGTCATGACACGGCACAACCGCCAGCATTTCGCCGTCTACGCCCACTACTCCGACGGCTCCGTCGAGGACATCACCCGTCGTGCCCAATACGAGAGCAACGACCAGGAAATCGCCACGGTCGATCATCAAGGCTTGGTGCGGACGTTGGGCCTGAGCGGTGAGGCGGCGATCATGGCCCGGTATCAGGGCCATGTCGCAGTGTTCCGTGCCACGGTCCCGCTGGGTGAGAATCCGCCGAATTTCGACTTCCCCATTCAAACCATTGTCGATCAATTCACGGTCAAAAAATGGCGGGAGTTGGGGCTGGTCCCCTCCGAATTAACCAGCGACGAGCAATTCGTGCGCCGAGTGTATCTCGACCTGACCGGGACATTGCCCACGCCGCAACAGGTGACGCAGTTCTTGGCGGACGCTGATCCCGCGAAACGTGACAAGCTCGTGGATCGTCTGTTGGATTCGCCGGAGTATGCCTTCTACTTCGCCAACAAGTGGGCGGATATCCTGCGGGTGAAACGCCGCAACCAAGCGGATCGTGCCGAGGGGACGTTCGCGTTCCACAACTGGATCCGCGAGGCGATGGCCAACGACATGCCTTATTCCGAGTTCGCCCGGGCGATCCTGGCCGCGAGCGGTAGCGAAGATCGCCATCCGCCCACGGTGTGGTACAAGGAATTGAACAAGCCGGAGGAGTTTGTCGACGACACGGCACAGATCTTCCTCGGGCTTCGGATTGCCTGCGCGAATTGCCATCACCACCCCTACGAAAAGTGGAGCCAAGATGATTATTGGGGCCTGGCGGCGTTCTTCGGTAAAGTCGATCGCAAACAAGTGGTGGACCCCAGCGCGCCCAATCAGCCGCTCCAGCGCATGCATGTCTACGTCCGGGCCAACAAATCGCCCGTGGTGAATAAGCGGACGAATCAGCCTGCCGTCCTGAAACCGTTGGATGCGGAACCGGTTGACATCGGGCCGGAGGACGACCCGCGGCAGAAACTCGTTGATTGGATGACCGACCCGAAGAACCCGCTTTTCGCCCGAGCTGTGGCCAATCGTTATTGGGCTCACTTTTTCACCCGGGGCATCGTCGACCCGCTGGACGACATGCGGGTGACGAACCCGCCCAGCAATCCGGAACTTCTCGACGCTTTGGCAAAGACCCTGGTGGAGAGTGGCTACAGCCTGAAGTCGCTCATCAAAGTCATCGTGAAGAGCCGCACGTATCAACTCTCCGCCGTGCCGAATGACTTCAACAAGACGGACAAGCAGACTTATGCCCGATATTACCCGAAGCGGATGAGCGCGGAGGTTCTGTTGGACGCGGTGGGGCAAGTGACGGGCAGCCCGACGCAGTTTGGCGGCCTGCCCCAGGATCGTTTCGCCCCGCAACGGGCCATCATGTTGCCCGACGAGTCATTCGCCTCATATTTCTTGGATGTGTTCGGTCGCCCGCAGCGAATCAGCGCTTGCGAGTGTGAGCGGGTGAACGAGGCCAACCTGGCCCAAGCTTTGCACCTGTTGAACAGCGACGAAGTGCAGCAGAAACTGGCCCGAGGCGGCGGCCGAGCCGATGACCTGGCCAAGGACGCGAATCGCAGCGACGAGGAGAAAGTGACGGAACTGTTCCTCTGGGCATTCGCACGCAAGCCGACGGCGGACGACCTGAAAGTGGCCTTGGAACACTTGGCCAAGTATCAGGCGAATAAGAAGGTGGCTTATGAAAACATCATTTGGGCCTTGATTAACACCAAAGAATTCCTTTTCATCCAATAATTCTTCAAGTCGGCACCCATCCCGGATTGAGCCGCGGGTCGTCGCTGCCTCGCGGCTCAATTCGTTTAACGAAAACCCCTCCCGAATGTCGATTGCCAGAAAGATGGGGGATGGGCCCATTGGCATGAGAATCGCAACCCACAGCCTCATCCCGGGGTTGAATCCTGGATTTCAGGGCTTCATTCCCACATCGACTGATGAGAACGGACTCGGTGTTCGACGCGGGTTCAGGTCATGCTGCATCTGAAAGATCTGGATTGGACCTGGGACGTGGATCAGGCTTGGCGGCCCTCGGGTGGTGCCCCAATTCAAACACTGCCTCCGCCGACGTTACCTCGCGTGGAATCGCCGAAGCCCGCCCCGGCAAGTTGGTCCTGGTCTTCGACATGGCAGTCGGTCGCAGCAAGTCTCTCGCCGGGTCTGCTTTCTGGCGTCCGCCTTGGAACTTGGCTGCGCGTCTTGCAAGAAAATCGCCTGGAAATCGACCCACCGTATTGGGCTCGCGCATTTCTCGTGACGCTTGGTGCGATGGCTCAAACTGGCCTGAGTTGGCTTGAGGATCATTATTTTTCCCAGGCGGTGCAGCGAGCCAAGATCCTCCCCCCCCTCTTCATATTGGGACTGCCTCGCAGTGGCACGACCCACCTGCACAACTTGCTATCTCGGGACAAGCGCTTCGCTTATCCGACGATGTTCGAAGTGCTGTTCCCGAATACGTTCCTTTTGACCGAACCCATCCTGGCGGGAATCGTCGATCGGTTGATCGGTCACCGACGCCCCATGGATAATGTTCGTTTCGGCGCTGCGGAGCCACAGGAGGATGAATGGGCCATGCCCTCATTGATTGGCCGCTCGTGCCTGCTGGCCTGCGCTTTCCCAAGAAATCGCGACCTGCACGATCGTTACTTGACTCTGCGGGAGCTAGGCGAGGAAGAGCGTCGGGCGTGGCAGACAGCCTTGTTGCAATTTGTCCGCAAGCTCTCGTATAAGCACAGCAAGCCGCTCGTTCTGAAATCTCCCGGTCACACCGGCCGCATCCGCTACCTGCTGGAACTTTTCCCCGACGCGAGATTCGTGCTGATTCGGCGGAACCCGTACACGATCTTCCAGTCGGCTTGGCACACCCTCAAGGTCACGGGGGCCGAGGCCACCTACCAGGCGATCCCCGCTTCGAGTTGTCCAGAAACGATCTTGCGGTCGTACCGCTTGCTGTTCGAGGCCTACTTCGAAGATCGGTCGTTGATCCCGCCGGGTCGGCTGCACGAGGTGAGCTTCGAGGATCTCGAAGCAGACCCGATGGGCGAAATGCGGCGATTGTACGACCAACTGAACTTGCCGACGTTCGACGACTTTGTGCCCCATTTGCGTGACTACCTCCAGTCGTTGCGTGGTTATACGAAGAACTGTCACAAGCCTCTTGAGAGTGACGTGAAACAGCGAGTGGCCAGCGAATGGTCGCGGCTGTTCGACGAGTGGGGTTACTCCCGTGGAGACTCGCAGGCTGGCTGAGTCCGTCGCACCATCTTTTCCGCAAACGAATTCGTCTTAGGGATGTCGGTGGTGGGGAACACGCCCCGACGTGTACGGGTTTAACGGAAAAGCCACTCCAGGGGGAAGAATCATGACACGGCTGGCGCTGACGGCGGTGTTGGGCAGTTTGTTCGGAATCGGAGGGATAGGCATGAGTCAGGAACCGACGCCGCAGCCGCGAATTCTGAACGAAATTATCGACGTGAAACTAGCAGTTCGGAAAAAAGCCCCGCCCGAACTCGAAGTGACGGTGACGGCTCAGACACCCACCCCCGGGTTCACCGACGTTCGGCTGGTTCGGGCCGTGTATCGGACCCCACCCAAGGACGGCATCCAGGATTATTTCCTTTTGGCGACGCCGCCCGAGGGCATCGTGATTCAAGTCCTGAGCAAGACCACGGCCCAAGACGTGTGGTCGGACTTTCCTCAATGGGTGAAAGGAGTCCGCATTCACGGAGTCGGCACGGGCGTCAAAGTTAAAATGATCCGCTGAGCCGCCCGGCCAACACCCGAGCGGCTCTGGGAAAAAACTGAACGGTTGCAGCGTCATCTGTTCAGTGATTGAACAGGAACGCTGGGCTGTTGATGAGTGCCCAAGCCAGGTCCTGAGCGCCGACGAGGCGAGCGTCGGGCGGGGCCGGCATGTCTTGGACTGCTCGTTGCAGCCGCGCCAATTCCGGGTCCTTCGATCGCAAATACCCGGCGATCGCCGCTTGCTGCTCCGGACTCCGCTGCTCTTTCGGGACCGCCAGAGCTTGCGTCACGGCGGCGGGTAGCCGTTCCTTGAGTTTCGGTGCGGCGTCGGTGGTGACCGAGATTCGGAACTTGCCGATGTTGTGCTGCCGATCAGGGTAGCGTTGATCCATCTCAAAGCTGAGGATCCACTCGCCTTCGCCGGCAAGGGGCTGATCCAGGATGAAAATCGCTTCGTGGGACCGACCCATTTGCGGAGCAATGGCCCAACCGGTGTCCACGTTCCCGTCGATGGCGTTTTGAACATCGAATCCGCCTTGGGAGAAGTCCGCGACTGCCTTGGAGAACTTGGCGGACAGTGGCTTGGCGGACTCTGGTGGGGCGTTGGCGGGCAGCAAGGTCATGCGGAACTCGTGCAACACGAAGTTGCCGTTGGCCGCCCGGCCCGGTCCATTCGACGGCAAAACGCGGTCGTCGAGGACTTCGAGCCGCACCGCCGTGATGCCTTGGATCGCGGTACGGGCACGGAAGGAATACAACTCCGGCTTGTTGAGTTCGCCGCCCGAGAGCAGGACGGAACCGTCTTTCTGCTTGGCGAATGTCGAGCCGGTGGCCGACTTGAAGTCGCCCAAATCCAGGGTGTTCCAGCGAACCGGCGGGCCATATTGCCGCTCCCATTCGTCGTGCTTGGCCGGCAGAGTGGCCTCATAGGCGGCCAATTCATTCCGCCGAGCCTGATTCAAAGCGACCAAGCGCTCGAAGTCGGCCTGAGCCTCTTGCAGGGCTTTCAGGCCGGTCTGGATTTCCTGTTCTGTCGGGGGTCGGCACAAGATGGCCAGGAAGATTTCCTCGACGAGTTTCCGGTCATCCTTGATCTCTGCCACCAGACGCGACAGGCGATTGTTGGGATCCTTGATGGCGTCGGCGACCACCGGGCCGTTGACCATATTCAACACCGGCCCGAGCATCATTCCGCTGGATCGCTCGCATTCGCAAGCACTCTCCCGAGGCGGCTTGCCGAACAATTCCAGGAATCCGCCCGGCACCGGCACGGCCGAGTCGACCAACTGAACCGCCCTCGCCCCCGGCGGCAGGCCAGGCAGCTTTGTCGTCGCTCCCACGGCTCGGTAGATCGCGTCGAACAAGACTTCCGCGGGAAGCCGCCGTGCGATGGCATGGGAGTAATTGACCTCGTCATCGGCGTTCCAACGGTTCGTGGCGACGGAGTGCTGATAGACACGACTCTTGCAAATCAGTTTGAACATCGCCTGCACGTCGAACCCGCTGGCCACGAATTCGTTGGTCAGGTAATCGAGCAGCTTCGGATTGCTGGGCGGATTGCCTGCTCGAATGTCGTCGATCGGTTCGATCAACCCCACCCCCAGCAGATAAGCCCACAACCGATTGACGTAACTTCGAGCGAAATAGGGGTTGTCCTTCGAGGTGATCCACGCCGCGAGTTGCTCCCGTCGGGTGCCCGTAGCTTCGGGCATGCCGGGGTGCTGGTACGGGAAGGTCGGTGCGGCGACTTGCCCGGTCCGGCCATGTTTTACTTCCCCGGCTTTCTCGTCGTAGATGATCTCGACCAAAGGTTTGGGGAACTCGACGTCGGTGCCGCCGATCTTCTGCCCTTTATAAGCCGGGTCCTCTTTCCGACCGACTTGAGCGAAGTATGCCGCCAAATGGTAGTACTGGTCCTGCGTCCAACGTTCGAACGGGTGATCGTGGCATTTGTTGCAATTGAATCGTATGGCAAGAAACAGTTGCGTAGTATTCTCCATCGCGCTGTCGGCATCGCGGAGGATCTTGAAATAAGCGGCCGGTGGGTTGTCCAGGTTTGATCCCCCCGCCGTCAGGATGGCTCGAACGAACTGATCGTAGGGCATGTTGGAGGCGATGGCGGTGCGAATCCATTGCCGCAGGACCGCGGCCCCCTTTTCCCCGAGGAATTTGCGGTTGACTTGCAGCAGGTCGGCCCACTTGTTGGTCCAATGCTCGACGAACTCGGGATGCCCGACCAGCCGATCGACCATCTCATCCCGTTTTTCCTTCGTCGGACGCGGATCGGCGAGGAACTTCCGCACTTCCTCAGGCGAAGGGGGCAACCCGGTCAGATCGAGGTAGACGCGGCGGAGGAACTCCTCGTCGGTGCAGATGTCGCTCGGTTGGATCTTCAACTGCTTCAATTTTTCGTAGACCAGAACGTCGATCTGGTTGTTCGTGGGGACATCTTGCCAGACGAAGCCGGAGCGATCGCCCATGACAATGACGGTGCTGGCATCGTAGGCTCCCTCATAACGTGCCAGCATGGTGGCTTCGCCGCGGCGAACGGCGGTGACCAAGCCCGACTTGTCCACGGTGGCGATTTCCGTGTTGCTGCTATCGACGAAGGCTTCGGCGGTTACATCCCGGCTGGAACCATCGCTGTAGTGGGCCAAGACGCGCATCTGCTGCTTCATGCCGGGCAAGGGCAGCAGGGGGTCTTTCGGCTCGACGACGATGCGGGTGACACGGGGCGCGTCGGGGTCGAATTGGACTCCCTCGGCGATCCAGGTTCGGAGGATTTCGTAGTAGGGTTCGCCGGGTTGCATCAACACGCCGCCCACGTGGGGCACGCCGCCGGTGGTCTTCAACAGCATCAAGCTGCGATCCGGTGCCGCCCGGTTGAACCGGCGAGCTTCGAGGTCGTCCGTCAAGGCGCGATAATCGAACAGCGGATCATACCCGCGCAGCGAGAGTTTGAAACCGGCTTTTCCATCGGCGGCCCCGTGACAGGTGCCCTGGTTGCAACCGATTTTCGACATCACCGGCATGACATCGCGGACAAAACTAACGTGATACTTCTCGCCCTGCCCTTGCACATTCACCGGGACCTGGACCGTCTGCCCCGCAAGGGAGAAGGTGAGCGTCCCTTGACCATCCTTCCGGGGACGGACGAGTCCAGTCGGGGAAACCGTCACGATCTCGGAAGACACCTGAAAGGTGGACATGCGGGTGGCGTCGATCTTTTCGCCGCTTTTCAGGTGTGCCGTCACCAGCAACTGCCGGTAATCGTAGGGGTGCTTCAGATCAACCTGCGTCGGCGAGACCTCCAGACGGGCCAATTCGGCTCCGGGGGGCAAGTTCTCTTCGCTCCATGCCGCCGAGGCCAACAACCCTGCGATGACGCAAGCAAAAATCCCACGAATCATCGATCGAATCTCCGAGTGGTCGTGATCCCTACTCTGGCGTGATGTTCCCAAAACCGCATGGATGAGGCACGGTCATTTTTTCGACAAAGGCACGGGGATGAACTCCTTGATCAGTTCGCCGGTGCGGGCATCGTTGATCCGAACCTTGCCATCGAACCCGGCACTCGCCACGAGCACTGGGTTGGACCCGGGGACGAAACGGACGGAATAGACCGCTCCTTGCTGCCCCTTCATGACGACTTTGCTTCCATCGTCGGCGTTGTAGACCCGCACTTCGCCCCGACCGTCGCTGCTGCTCCCGGCAACGAAGAGTTGTGCGTCGGCATGCCAGGCGACAGAGTAGATGCGGCCGGGCATCGACTCGAATTCCTTCAGCTTGTTCGCATCGTCACCGATGACCCGCTTGACGTTGCGGTGCATGCGGTACAAGCGCGGGGTGCCGTCCGCGCCCGCGGCGAGCAACTCGTTGTAGAGATGTTCGCCCCCCCCGACTTCCACATCCTTCTGCTTTTCGATGCGACGCTCTTTCAAAGGCCGCAACGCCACCGTCGCCAACCCGCCCTTGAGCGCCCCGGGGGTGATGCTCGTGATGTTGTCGATGAATCGCTGCGTCGCCACCTCCGTCAGTTTCATCGCTCGGTCCCGACTGACCGACACAAGATACGCCCCGTCGAGGGAGAACGTGGTCTCGAGCACCCAATCGTTGTGTGCCCCCTGGTACAACACCTGCTCGCCGGTCTCGGCGTCGATGGCACGGACGGTGTTGTCGTTGCACCCGAACGCCAGCTTCTTGCCGTCCGGCGACCAGCTGGCACCGTTGATGGTGTCGAACGTCATGGGGACGGACAGCTTGAGCTTTTTCTTGGCGACGTCCCAGAGTTGGATCTCGCCCATGCGGCCGGGGTTGCCTCCGGTGACGGCCAAGGTTTTGCCGTCGGGGGAGAAGGCGACTGACTGGATCCTCTCGGAGGCGCCAATCAGTCGGGCCACTAACTCTGAACCGTCCGCCTTGTGCAGCAGGACCTCATGATAACCCGAGACGGCGAGGAGTTGGCCATCGGGAGAGAAGTCGATGGAGGTAATCACCGGCGGCAGTTCATACACCGGCGGGTGGTCCTCGTCGTACACGTCCTGATGCACGCTCGGCGGAGTGTCGTTCACCGCTCCTTCCGCGATCCACTGCTTGATTTTGTCGATTTGATACGCGGCGAGCGGCTCTTTGTTCTTGGGCATGGCCGCGGGTTTGTCACCCTGCGGCACGATCTGCTGCACCAGGTAACTCTCCTCCGGTTTGCCGACGAGGATTGGCTGCTTCCCCGAGTTACCCGCTTTCCACAACTCGGCGAACTGCGTCATGACATAGCCGCCTTGCGGCTTGGCGGGTTGGTGGCAGCCCTGGCAGTGTTGCTGGAAAATGGGGCGGATGTCGCGATAGAAACTCACTTTGCCGCCCGACGCGCGTGGGGGATCTGCCGAGCCGAGGGAGGTAGTAACCAGCAGGGTGGCCAGTCCGAGGAGGGCAAACCGGGCGGTTCGGCCGAGGCGTTTCGATACGTTCATGGCAAATTCGTTGGATCAGTTCCAAGAGCCGGGCGGTCCGGCAACGGCGGGGTTATCTTGCGCGTCTATTGTGGCTGATTTGTCGCTTGGAAACAAGAGCTGCACTGGAATCCCGGCAGGTTCATGAAGTCTCGCGGACACGAGACCTGGGAGCGAACACGTCCCGAGTTTGGATGAACCGGGCGGCGATGGCATTCGGCAAGGTGGGCAACGCCAGGATGATGGCATAAGATGCCATGATCATGGCAAAAAGTCAGCCCACGAATCAGGTGCGACATCATCGACAGCAGCGCGGTTGGTCGCAGGCGGAGTTGGCCGAACTCGCAGGAATCTCCCGCACCGCCGTCAGCGCGATTGAAATGGGGCGGCTGGTGCCCTCGGTCGCCGCGGCGCTCCGATTGGCGGCGGCATTCGGGTGCACCGTGGAAGATCTGTTCTCCCCAAGACCTGTCGAGGCGGATGAAACGGCTTGGGCTTGGCCTCCGCAAGCGTCCCCAACTCAATTTCCGCAAGCGACCCCGACTCGATTCTGGCTGGCGGAGGTCGGCGGTCGAGTCTGGCGCTACCCCGTTGAAGCCACCGCGGCGGGGCTGTTGCCGCATGACGGGGTCGTGGATGGCGAGGTCATTCGCCAACATTCCGACGAGCATCCTTCGAAAACCTTGGTCGTGGCCTGTTGCGATCCGGCGGCGGGGTTGCTCGCCCGGGAATACAGCCGTCGCAGCGGTTATCGCTTGATCGTCCTAACCCGATCGAGCAGCGCGGCGATGTCGCTGTTGCAGCAGGGTCGAGTGCATGCGGCGGGATTGCACTTTGCGACCCCTGCCGAGCCGCAAGAAAACACCCGCACGGTTCGGAAAATGCTGGGCATCGGTTTCGACTTGCTGCGCGGGGCACGTTGGCAGTCCGGGCTGTGCTTTCGACCGGCGCGACCGATCCTGCGAATCGAGAATTTGGCACGCCAAGGGCTGCGTTGGGTCGGTCGGGAGGATGGCTCCGCGGCCCGCCGCTGTTTGGAAGAACTGTTCGATGGCCGGTTGCCCACCCGACGTGTGGCCCGGGATCATCGCGGGGTGGCCCTCGCCGTGCGCGACGGTTGGGCCGACGCCGGCGTTTGCCATCGACTTGTCAGCGACGAGTTTGGTCTGAGTTTTCTGGGCGTCCGATGGGAGTTTTTCGATTGGTGCATTCCCGCGGCTTGGCGCGATGACCCGCGGATCGTGGCCTTGATCGACACGGTACGGTCCTCGAACTATCGGCAGCTGTTGAGTGATCTGCCCGGCTACGACGTTCGTGAGACGGGCGACATCCAAGCGATTCACGCCGGTTCCTGAGAGGTAGCGGATGGCACGCGAACTAGTCACGCCGCGTTGCCTCTGGGTGCTTCTGGCCGCGGCCCTCGCCGTGGCGGCCTCCGGCTGCGCGGGAGAAGCGGACCAGCGGCCGCGGCGGCTCGTTCGAGTGGCGGCCGCTGCCGATTTGAAATTCGCTCTTGAAGAAGTCTCGGTGGATTTTCGCAGGCTGCACCCGGACATTCAGGTCGAGGCGACGTATGGCTCCTCCGGGACGTTTTTTGCCCAATTGACGAACCACGCACCCTTCGACCTCTTCCTCTCCGCCGACATCGACTACCCCCGCCGACTCGTGGAACAAGGTCAAGCGGTGCCGGGGACCGAGTTCTTGTATGCGCTCGGTCAGATGGTGGTTTGGGTTCCCAGGGACTCTAAATGGGATGTCGAATCGCTGGGGATCAGCGCGTTGCTCGATCCTGCGGTGCGCCGAATTGCCATCGCCAATCCGAAACACGCCCCCTACGGCCGCGCCGCCGAATCGGCGATGCGATCATTCGGTGTTTACGACCACGTCCAGCATCGTTTGATCTTCGGCGAGAATGTTGCCCAAGCGGCCCAATTCGTGGAATCAGGCGCTGCGGACATCGGCATCATCGCCCTCTCCCTGGCCCTCGCACCTCCCATGAGAGACCGGGGCAAATTCTGGATCATTCCGCAAGAGGCGTATCCGAGAATCGAGCAAGGCGGTGTGATCCTAAGTTGGGCGAGGGACCGCGAGGCGACGGAGGCCTTTCGTGCTTTCTTGCTGGATCGCCGAGGTCGCGACATCCTCCAACGTTACGGTTTCATCCTTCCTGGTGAATGACGGTGGATTGGTCAGCCGCTTGGGTGACGTTTCGGTTGGCATGGTGGACCACGGGGATTCTGCTGTGTCTGGGCATGCCCCTGGCGTGGTGGTTGGTTCGGACCGAATTTCGCGGCAAAGCAGTGGTGGAGGCCATGATTGCTTTGCCGCTGGTGCTGCCGCCGACCGTGTTGGGGTTTTACGTCTTGACGGGGGTGGGGCCGAATAGTTTCCTCGGTCGCGGTTACGAGCGGCTCGTTGGCTCACCGCTGCCGTTCTCCTTCGCGGGGATCGTGATTGGTTCGGTCCTGTTTAATTTGCCTTTCGCCGTGCGCCCTTTCATGGCCGCGTTTCAAGCGGTGGATCGGCGGTTGATCGAGGCATCGTGGTGCTTGGGAGTTTCGCGGGTCGGTACGTTTTTCCGCGTGGTGTTGCCATTGTCCTGGCCGGGAATCCTCGCCGGGATGGTGCTGACCTTCGCCCACACGGTGGGTGAATTCGGCGTGGTGCTGATGCTTGGCGGGAACATCCCAGGGCAGACGCGGACGCTCTCCATCGCGGTTTACGACCAAGTTCAGGCTTTGGAATACGAAGCGGCGGGACAAACATCGCTGGCGCTGGTGATCTTCTCCTTCGCGGCGTTGTTATTGATCGCCCTTCTCCAACGACGGGCTGCGTCGCCATGAGCCACGCACTGACGGCGCGGTTCGCCAAGCGATTCTCGGAAACAACGTCGGTGGCCGTGGAGTTGTCCCTCCCAGCCGAGGGATTCTCCGTTGCCGTCCTGTTCGGCCCGAGCGGCTGCGGCAAAACCACGGTCCTTCGATGCCTCGCGGGGCTGGAGCGGCCCGACGAGGGGCGGATCGACTTCCGCGACGAGACATGGTTTGATGCCGCGAGTGGGTGTCACCTCTCGCCGCAACGACGCGACATCGGCTACCTCTTCCAAGACTACGCCTTATTTCCGCACCTGACCGTGTGGGACAACGTGGCCTATGGGTTGCGAGGCATCCCGGCTTCGGAGCGCCGACAGCGAGTGGAGTCGGTACTTGAGTTATTGGGGCTGCGTGGTCTGGATCACCGCTATCCCCGTCAACTCTCCGGGGGGGAACAGCAACGAGTCGCGTTGGCTCGCGTCTTGGTCCGCCGACCTCGATTACTGCTGCTCGACGAGCCGCTCTCCGCTGTCGATGGGCCGACCCGAGATCGCCTCCGTTCCGAGTTACGCGGCTGGCTGTCCCGATTCGGCGTGCCGGTCATTCTCGTGACCCATGATCGCGTGGAGGCAGCCAGCCTGGCCGATCGGCTGTTGGTCCTGCACCAAGGGCGTGTGATTCAGTCCGGGGATCCCATCGAGGTTTTTTCACAACCGATCAGTCCCGATGTCGCGCGAGTCGTCGGCATTGAAACGGTGTTGGCGGGCGAAGTTGTCGAAACGGCGGACGAAAGTGGTGACGGTGGTGCCACGGTGGCGATCGGGCCGGTGCGATTGCGAAGCTCAAGGTGTACGAGATTGCGCCGGCCGTCGTCGGTGCCGATACGGGTCCACGTGGCCATTCGGGCCGAGGCCGTGGGTTTGTCGCCGCAGCCGTTGCCGAACAGCGTGGGGTCGTCTACTCAACCTCCGCCGAACGCCGTGGGTTTGTCGCCGCAGCCTCCGCCCCATGCGAATCTTCTGCCGGCAAAAATCGTGGGCGTGCAAGCGGAAGGTGCGATGGTCCGCGTCGAGCTTGACTGCGGCTTTCCCCTGATTGCCCGGTTCACGATCCGCGAGTGGAGTTCGTTGGGTGTCACTGTCGGCACGGCGTTGTCCGCCTGGATTGATC
>JAOAAM010000348.1 GCA_026418875.1 Gemmataceae bacterium
TCCGGGTGCTGCACCATGAACTCCATAGCCCGTGCCAAACCCGAGACATCCTCTGGCTCGACCAACAACCGCTCGACTCCGTCGTCAATCAACTTGCTGGCCGCACCCACTCGCGTCGCCACGATGGCTCGCCCCGATGCCATCGCCTCGAGCAAGGCGTTCGACAGACTCTCCGAGCGCGACGGCAACACGGCGATGTCCAACCGTGCAAGGAACTCCGGGATGTCGGACACGCTCCCACGGAGGATGAACCGCGACTCCAAGCCGAGTTCACGGATCAGGCGTTCCAGTTCCTCGCGTTGCGGTCCCTCGCCCGCCACCTCGAACAGCAGATGATCATACTTGCGAGTCAATTCCGCCGCTGCACGAATGAGCAGGTCCAATCCCTTGACGGGTCGCAGGTTGGCGATCGCCCCGATGCGGAGGGGGTTGCCGAATCGAGGCGGAGCCGCGGCAAATTTCTCGATTTCCACCCCGTTCTCCATGACGACGATGCGCTCCGGCGGAATCCCCTCGGCCATGAGCGACTCCCGCCCCGCTTGGCTGTTTGTCAGCGTTACGTCGATGCCGGCCTCGATCATGCGATTCCACCAGCGGTGCCGTCGGGTCAACCAGTAGCCAAGGTTGTTCCGAACTCGGACCACGCGTCGGACTCCAGCCCAGCGCGCGACGGCGACCCCGAACAGCGTGCTGTCGATGAAGTAAGTTTGCACCACATCGATGCGGTTTCGCCGCAGCCAACGGGCCAACCGCCAAGCCGCCCGGACAGCCCGAACACTGGCCAAGGATCGGACGCCCAAGCGAAGGACGGGGCACTCGGCGGGGGCCAACCGCTGCGATTCGTCGTCCTCCCCATCGAGTAGGACGAGCCAAGGCAGCACCTGCGAGCGATCCAGCGAGCGGATAATCCCCAGCAGTTGCATCTCGGTGCCCGCCCGGCTGAGTCGATCGATCAAATATGCCACGCGGATCGGGCTTGACGGAGCCTCTCCCGAAGCGGTGCCCTGACGAACTGGTCGCGCGACGAAAACACTCATGCCGCCTCCCGGGATCGACCGGCGAGCAAATCCTCGAAGAGACGCTCATATCTCCGAGCTTGGGTTGAGAAGCAGTGGTGAGCCTTCACCTCGGCCTGACCGGCCTCGCCCATCTTTCGGCGCAGCGATTCGTTTCGCAGCAGTTCGACAATCCGCTCGGCCAACGCATCGGGGTCATTTGGAGGGACGAGCCGGCCCGTCACCCCGTCACGAATCACTTCGGGGGTGCCCCCCACGGCGGTCGCGACCACCGGCACGGCGGCACGATGGGCTTCGAGGATGACGTTGGGCAACCCTTCGGTGAACGATGGAAGCACGAACAGATCGGCATGGGGCAAGAGCCGACTCCAGTCGCTTCGATGCCCGGGGAGGGCCACGACGTGACTCAGGGCCGCTTGGGCGATCTGCCTCTCCAACGCGGGCCGCTGCACCCCCTCGCCGAAAATGATGAAGCGAGCACCGGGCAATTGGTTGATGACCCGACGAGCCGCCTCGATCAGCACGGCGAACCCCTTTTCCCGACTCAGTCGCCCCGCCGAGACGACTAGCCATTCTACGGGATGCTCGACGAGCGACGCCAACTGTTCCCGGCCTTCCGGATCGTTTTGGTCACGGGTCTCCAGGCTGACGGCGTTTGGGATGACGATGATTTTCGCCGGGGGCACTCCGGCTCGTTTCACCCGTTTGGCCTGGCTGTGCGAGACGCACACGATTCGATCCATGTAGCGTAACTGGATGCGGTCGAGAGCCTCGTACAAGCGAACTTTCCAATCCTCGCCAGTCCAGCCTCGGGCGACGGCCACCACGGGGATACCCAAGCTGCGGGCCGCGATCCGACCCAACAGGTTGGCTTTGTAGCCGTGGCAGAGCAAAACGTCGGCCTCGAGGCGATGGAGACGGCGAAGCAACTCCCATCCCGCGGCGGGCAAATTGGGGGTGTCGTGCCGAAGGGCCTCACCCTCGAAGCCATTCCATCGCACATGCTTCAAGAACTCGCCGCAGCGGCCACCTTCGGAGAACGACAGGAAGAAGGTGCGGCACGATGGGGGCAGATGTCGGGCCAAGCCGATCATCTGCCGTTCGGGACCACCATAAAACCGCGATGAAGTCAGATGCACGATCCGCATTTTGCTCGGCCCATCCCTGGCCCCCGTGGCGATCTTCGCCGCCCCAGTTTAGTCCGTGGTCGTCCGCAGTGTCCAGAGCAGTCGCCACCACCGGCCACCTGGTCGAGGATCAGAAATTCAGCGTTCTCCAGCCGCCGCGAGAGAGGAGTCATCCGCCGATTCGCGGAAACAGGGGCTTCACCTTGCCGTTCTCCAAGGCCACACTCACACGCAAGTCCTCGACTTGCATCGCGGCCTGGGCGGCATTCTCGTAGCGGACCGTCTCCCAAGGTTTGGGAAAGTTGAAGCTGCGATAGATCGTCTCGGCGGCTCGCGGTAGGAACGGCTTCAACAAAATCGCCGCCGCCCGCAGCGGCTCGATCATGGTGAACAGCACTTCCGCAGCCGCTTCACGATCCGACTTAACCAACTTCCACGGCTCTTTGCGGTCGGCGAACTGATTGGCCGGGTTCAAAATCGCTTGCCAGATCGACTGCAACGCCTGGTTGTACCGGCACGCTTCGACATGGCCTTGAATCTGCCGCACCGTGTCCGCCCGATCGGCATCCAGCAGCGGCGGAGCTTTCCCAGCCGTCCGCGGCAGCACCCCCTCGAAATTCTTCGTCACCAGCGTGACAACCCGGCTGAAGAGGTTGCCCAGGTTGTTCGCCAACTCGGAGTTATACAC
>JAOAAM010000387.1 GCA_026418875.1 Gemmataceae bacterium
GTGCAGGATCATCTTGTGATCCAACGTCGCATCGATCCACCCGCCGATAACCCGCTTCACCTCCCCGAAATCGACCACCATCCCCAGGCGATCCAAACGCTCGGTCTGTAGTACGATCACGGCCTTCCCATTGTGCCCATGAAGGTGTCGGCATTTGCCCTGGTAGTCCAGCAAGCGGTGCCCGTAACAAAAATGGATTTCACGCGTGATGCGGAACATCAGCTTGCCTCCATGGAGGGAGCGTCGGTGAGGTATCGTCCTGGTGTCCGGGTGTTCGGGAGTGAATCGGGTCAAGCATCGTAGTTTGTCGGATCGTGGACAGAAGCCTCGGCGAAAGCGCGGCGACGCTCTGCGCATTTATTGCACCTGCCACAGTGAGTTCCTCCTGGCCCCGGCCGCATGCAAGATAGCGTGTGTACCAGCGGATACCGACTTCCGCGACGGATGACCTCGGCCTTTGACAGATGAAGGTAGGGCCAGATGATCCGTACCCGGCCACTCACGGCCCGGTTGACCGTTTCTTGCATCAAGTCGAAAAACTCCGGCGAGGCATCGGGAAATGGGTTCGCCGACAGCGGTGCTAATGCCAACTCCGGGATGTCGTTCAAATGGCACCAAACCAATGCCTTCCCCAGCAGTAGCAAGTTTCTGCCGGGGAGGTATACCGCCTCGTCCGGGGTGTCTTGGTCAGGGACTCGTTGCCCCGTCAGGCTCCAGTGTTCGCCATACAGGTCATCGACCGGCACGCGCAATTGGACCAGGGGGCGGATCCGAGGGGATCGGACCGCGTCGAGGAAGCGACGAAGTTGCCGCAACTCCGCCTCCTCCCACCAGGTGCCGGCGCGGATGTAGATCGGCTGGACCCAGGGCCGATGCTCCGCCGCTTCGCAAAGCAGCACAGCACTGTCTAGCCCGCCGGAGATCAGCACCGCCAACGGGTATCGAGGATCATGCAGTGTTTCGAGTGCCATCGTGCTCATTGTAGTCTGGGCGTCGAAGCCCAATCGATGCCGGCCGCGTGACCGTCCACAGAATCCATCCGGGAAGTTATCATGACCGTGGGGCAAGGCAATCCGACGGCGGGCAGCCCTCGTCTCAATTTCAAAGCCTGGACCTGAGCCGGGCGAGGGCAATTCATCGGCAACAGGTCGTTTGGAGCAACCCCAACTCGGAGGGTCGCGAATGCGGTGGGGAATCATCCTGCTGGTGGCGAGTGCTGCGACGAGTGGGGCGACCGAGCCGGATCGTCGTGCTTTGGCCGAGAAAGCGGCGCAGGTCCTTAGAAAAAACTGCCATCGCTGCCATGGCGAGGACGGCTCCGTCGAGGGAGGCTTCAACTTCGTCCTCGATGTCCCTCGCTTGATCGCCTCGCGCAAGATCGTGCCCGGCAAACCGGATGAATCGCCTCTCTGGAAGCGGCTGGCGAAGGACAGCATGCCCCCCGCGGGCGAGGAGCCTCGCCCCGATGAAACAGAGCGCGCCATCGTGCGGCAATGGATCGAAGCAGGCGCCCCCGCGTCGGCGGACTCCCCCCCGCGTCCACGTGTGACTTCTGCCGATGTTTTGCGCTGGGTGCTCGACGATCTCCAAACTTTCGACCGGCGCTCCCGACG
>JAOAAM010000186.1 GCA_026418875.1 Gemmataceae bacterium
GACAAGCTTACGCTGCCGCATTACTTAACGTCTGCGAAACGCTGACGCAGAGAGCGCAACCCGCACCCGCGCTGGGAATCGGTGGCGGTTTCCACGACATGAAACAGCGCTTAACGCTCATCATGGCCACGGGTGCCCCGAAAAACACGCCGAGATTCGTTTGGGCACTGGGCTTGGTGATCGCATTGATCACTGTCCCAAGTTGGGCGGCTCGGGAATCCGCATCGCCAGCCGAAGTCGATCTCGACTGGACTCCACCGGAGTTGGTCCTCTCACTTGACGCACATGAGGCCTTGGCCGAATTACATCGGGCCACGCATTCACACGCCACGGATGAGTCCGGCGCCAATCATGCGAAACCGATTCCGGCCAATGCACGACGCCCCGAAATCTCACCCGGACTCGGCGATGTTCCCTCGACCATGCGCTACCGGATGGCCCCCGAATTAGCGCAACCCCTAGCCCGGCTGCTCCGCCGACTCGCCGCTCCGGATCGCCTGACGGCCAACGCGGACGGCGATCAGTTGATCGTCACGACTCGTGCCGAGGATCAACCGATCGTCGCTCGCCTCATTCATGCGATCGCCTCGTCGAGTTCGGCCGAGAGTCCCCGATGATCTGCGTCCCTGGTTTTCTCACAAAAGGAGATGCGACGATGTCTCGATGGTTCGTGTTCACGTCGATTGTGGCGCTGGCTGTGCCCCTGGCCCGAGCCGATGAACCTTCCGATGAGCCGCCGGCGGCCCGGAAGGGGATGCCCGAAGAGATCCGTCGGCTGGTGGAGGCTGCCGAGTCGCAGAGAGCGAAAGCACAGCAGTTGATCGAACGGCTCACGCACGATCGGGAGCAGTGGTCAGCCGAGATTCAAAAAAGATTGCAGGCTGAACTCGCACGGTTTCAAGAAGAGCGTCAACAGATCGAGTCCGCCTGGCGTCGCCGTCAGGAGCAGCTCCAAGAACAATGGCATGCGGAGCGTGCCCGTTTGGAGAAGGCCCTGGCAGAGCTGCAAATGCGGGAGGCAACGCGAGGGAATCCACCGGTCGCAGTTCCCCCGCAGGCGATCCCAGCACCCGCGGCTCCACCGCCAGCAGTCGCCCCAATCCCTGGTCACAAGCCGCCTCAAGGTATTGTGGTCGCCGCGCCACCACCCTCACCCCAAGCGACTTCACCTGCGGCTCCGGGCAAGATTGTCCCTCCCCCAATGGCCGGAGCGTATATGGTCCCCCCGATGGCCGGAGCTTTTATGGTCCCGGCAGACGCTTCCGATGACGATTCAACCATCACACTCATCCGAAAGACCTACACCCTGAAGGACGAGCAAGCCAAGGCGCTCGCCGACTTCCTCAAAGCGTTCGTGAAGACCAAAGTGCTCGAGACTCAGATCGAGGGGGGTAAATTAACCATCACCACGACTCCCGAGGTCCAATCGACCATCGGTCAGGTCGTCAACCTAATGACCGGCGAGGCCAAGAAACCCCGCATGCGGGTTTTTTTCGTCGAGCCAGAACGGCGAGAGGGAATGCACCTTCAAGAAAAGATGCAGTTTCAACTGTTGATCGATCCGGACAAGTCCAAGCCGGATTCGAAGAAGGAAAACGTCGGCAAGAAGCCCCACGACGGGGAGAAGGGCGAGAAATCTAAGAAAGCCGAACGGACGGAGTCCGACAAGTCCGAAGAGGCCAAATCCGACAAGGCCGAAAAGGCTAAGTCAGACAAGGCGGAAAAGGCCGAGTCGGACAAGAGGAAGGACACCGACGAGAAAAGCGAGAAGAAGCCCAGACAGGCCAAGAAGGAACGAGAAGAAGAGTCCGACAGCAAACCGGATAAAGCGAAAAAAGACAAAGAAAAGGAAGAGACCAAGGACAAAGACGACAACGGCAAGAAGGACAAGAAAGATGACAAGGACGACAAAGATGACAAGGACGATGACGACGACCGAGTCGATTGACCAAGTCAATTAAGCAAACGTCACGGTCCGCAGGAGTCCCCCCCTGCGGACCGTGGTTCGTCGTCACACGGGGCCAATCACGGCGTTGGAACTTCCCGACCGTAGTACGGTGCCAGTCGATTCGACAGGTAGCCGATATTGTTCAAGCGACGAAGTTCATTTGCTCCGACGCTCCACCAACTTGGGCTGGGCACCTCGACCTCGGTCAGCGCGTCCACGTGCCCATCGACGAATGCCACCATCGCAATTTTGCTGGCATGGCGGAAGTGAGTTGTAGGCTGAGCGGCCCCTGCCTTAGTGTTGACCGGAGCAGCGATGGAGTACGACTCTTGCAATTTCGGCGGACTACTCCACGCGGCCACCAACGCCGAGTCCGAGAACATGTACGTCTGGGTTGAGCCAATGCCATTGACGATCTCGATCATCCTCCGCTTGATGACGAATGGCTGCGTCCAGTTGGGCGGAACCCAGTAAGTCGTACCCAATTCTCGGTTGTAGCCGTAGCCGCCGGTAAATCCCTGAAATTGTTTCTCGAGTTCATCCTCGGGCAAGCTGGGGCATTTCAGGATGGCGGCGTTGTTCTCGTAGTACGGCGTGAGGTGCCCTTTGGTCGGATCGATCTGCGGCGGCCAAGTCGGTTGCGCCTCGCCAAACCAGTAGGTCGTGACGTACGGCCAGTTGGAAGGGTTCGGCGTCGTGAACGACTGCGGCAGGTGCCCTCGGGTGTCGTGAAAATTGTGTGCTGCCAAGGCTAACTGTTTCAAGTTATTTGCGCACTTGATGCGTGCAGCCGCCTCGCGCACTTTTTGCACCGCGGGCAACAACAGCCCGATCAAGACCGCGATGATCGCGATCACGACCAACAACTCGATCAGGGTAAAAGCCAGACGAACGGCGCGTAGCGCCTTCATGATGGGACTCCTTCTGCCGGATCGGGCAGGTTAGAGTGACGAACCGATCTCGACAGGCAGGTCTTCTGGCTTTCGGCTCATGGCGAACCCGGAACGGCCTTCCCACTCATCGCAGTGGCCAATGTGTGTTCCGGGGTCTGGCCGATCACAGCGGCGTCCCCGCGACGGACTTGCACCGTCTTCCCTCTTCGTCCCGCATCCGTCTCCAGCATGCGGGAACCTGTCGAACTAGACGAAGAACGTATATCGACCCCCGCGAAACGTCAAGCCGCCAATGACCGACACCCCCGGTCCACAGGCGTCTTCCGCATCCGAACGGCTGTACTATGTCATCATGATCTTCCTCGATTACGAATTGCCGCCGGAATTGATCGCTCAATACCCAGCCCAACGCCGGGACGAATCGCGCCTAATGTTCGTCCACCGCGCGACAAGGACAATCCAGCATCATGTCTTTCGTGACTTGCCGACCTTGCTCCAGTCCGGCGACCTTTTGGTTCTCAATAACACCCAAGTGCTGCCAGCCCGACTGTACGGACGAAGGCAATCGACCGGCGGGAAGTGGGAGGGCCTCTTTCTCGGTGAGTCTGGCGGGTTGTGGGAGTTGGCATGTCAAACACGCGGCCAGTTACACACGGGTGAACGCATCGAGATCGATCCGCCGGGGCTGCGGCTTCAGCTGGTCGAGAAGACAAGCGACGGTCGTTGGCGGGTTATCCCGGACCCAACCGGGGCGACCCTGACCTTGCTGCAAAAGCACGGACATATCCCCCTGCCGCCCTACATTCGAAAGGGTCGAGCCGAAGCGGCCGACGCACAAAGGTATCAGACGATCTATGCCAGTCAGCCGGGCGCGGTCGCCGCTCCGACGGCGGGACTGCATTTCACGCCGGAAGTTTTTGAAGCCCTCGCAGCCCGCGGGATTGACCGGGCCTTCCTCACGTTGCATGTCGGAGCCGGGACGTTCGAGCCGATCCGCACGGAGGATTATCGCCAACACGTGATGCACGCGGAGTATGGTGAGTTGCCCGCTTCCACCGCCGCGGCGATTCTCCGCTGCCGTCAGCGAGGGGGGCGAGTCGTCGCCGTGGGAACAACTAGCGTGCGGGTGCTGGAGACGGTGGCCGCCTCGGGCGAAATTCGGGAATGGCGCGGCGAGACGAGGCTATACATCCACCCTCCGTATCCGTTTCGCGCCGTGGATGCGTTAATCACGAACTTTCACCTGCCACGGAGTACGCTCCTGTTACTCGTGGGCGCATTTGTCGGGGGTGAGCTCTTGCAGGATGCTTACGCGGCGGCTGTGGCCGAGAAATACCACTTCTACAGTTATGGTGATGCCATGCTGATCGTGTAAGCCCAGCGAGATCGCCTTGCCGATCCTCGACGAGAGCGTCGGCGAAGCGATTCACTGGACAACACCCCCGCAGCGACCTAGGCTTGTTTGCCTGTGGATGCTGGACCGTCGGAGGCAGAGCCGATCGGCGACGGTCTGTCCATTTCGAGTCGCCTAGTTTTCGTGAGCCGGCCATGAACTGGTTGCGCGAACCGGATGCCGAGCCGATTCCCGGTTATCGTCTGCTCTGCCCGCTCGGAACGGGCGGATTTGGCGAGGTATGGAAATGCGTCGCCCCGGGGAACATCCACAAAGCGATCAAATTTGTGTACGGCAATCTGAACTCGCTGGATGGCGACGGCTATCGGGCCGAGCAAGAGTTCAAAGCCGTGCAGAAAATGAAGGAAATCCGCCACCCCTTCATCCTCTCGATGGAACGGGTCGACATCGTGGAAGGCGACCTCGCCATCGTCATGGAACTGGCCGACAGCAGCTTGCACGACCTGCTGCAACAGTACCAAGCGGAGGGCTACCCCGGCATCCCCCGACAGAAATTGCTCCGCTACCTCCGCGATGCCGCGGATGGGCTTGATTACCTGAACGACTGCGGCTTGCAGCACCTCGACGTGAAACCGAGAAATCTGTTTCTGGTCGGTGATCGGGTGAAGGTGGCGGACTTCGGCTTGGTCAAGAACCTCGACCGCCAAAGTTCGTCCGGACTGCTCGCCGGCGTCACACCCATCTACGCGGCCCCAGAGACCTTTTCCGGGAAATTCTCCCGCCATTCCGATCAATACAGCTTGGCTATCGTCTACATCGAATTGCTGACGGGGAAGCGGCCGTTCAATGGCAAAAGCATCCGCTCGTTGGCTTTTCAACACGTCTCCGAGCCGCCCGACCTATCCGAAGTGCCGCCGACCGACCGTCCGATCCTCCTCCGTGCGTTGGCCAAGGATCCCGAGGAACGATTCCCGAGTTGTCAGGCGATGATCTCGGCGCTGATGCAGGCCAGCCCGAAGAGCGATGACGACGGACTGTCGCCAGCGTCGCCGAGATCCCAGCCGACCCCGAGCCGAAAAGGACAGTCCGACACCAAGTCGCCTGTCGAACCGCATCGAAATGGCGTCGCGCTCAGTGGGCTGGAACGCACCGTCGTGAACGCCGAGACGGCGATCCTTCGACCGACGCTGATTGTTGCTGCGGGCAACTTCGGGCGCAAGGCACTGCTGGATCTCCGTTATCGTTTGCTGGATCGCTTGGGCGACCTGTCGCAGGTACCTGTCTTCCGATTCCTGTACATCGACTCAGATCCGGAAGGATTGCACGATTCGCAGCAGGGAGTGCCGGGAGTCGCTTTATCCGCATCCCAGGTTTTCCCGTTGCCGCTGCAACCCGTGACGAACTACCGTCGCCGCACACTGGAGCACCTCTCCGATTGGCTACCCAGGGAGAAACTCAACGCCCTTCCCCGCTCTTTGCAACCGCATGGTTCCCGTGCCCTGGGTCGTTTGGCGTTTCACGACAATTACCTGCGTTTGATGACTCGCCTGCGGCGCGAGCTGCAAATTGCGACTCATCCCGAGTCGTTAGCGGAGTCTGTGTCGCAGACGGGGCTTCTCTTGCGCGACAATCACCCGCGGATCATCATTTTGGCCTCTGCCTGCGGCGGCTCCGCCGGGATGATCGTCGATTTGGCTTACGCCCTGAACCGCTTGTGCCAGCAATTGCACCTGAAATCGGAGAAACCGAACCTATTCCTCTTCTGCGGTGCGCCCGGCGATCCTGCCACACCGGCGGAAGAACTCGCGAACCTGTATGCGACGTTGACGGAAGTGCATCACTACCATGCCGGGGAGACCGGCTTCTCAGCGCAGTACGGCCCCGATTGCAAACCGGTGATCGACGCCTCGGCCCCGATCCCTGTCTCTTATACACATCT
>JAOAAM010000441.1 GCA_026418875.1 Gemmataceae bacterium
CTTCTGCACCGCGGGCAACAACAGGCCGATCAACACCGCGATGATGGCGATGACTACCAGCAATTCGATCAGCGTGAAACCTGATCGTCGGAAGCGTGGTCTGAGCGACATCGGCAAATCCTCCGAAAGCTGTTTGGTAAAATTCAGTAAAACGAATGGTATACGGTACAACGTTGTTGTCAATAGGTCAGCCAACGTTTTTCCGCA
Organism: Gemmataceae bacterium; assembly: GCA_026418875.1. Lineage (GTDB taxonomy): Bacteria > Planctomycetota > Planctomycetia > Gemmatales > Gemmataceae > CAKZUU01. The sequence continues at coordinate 208 of JAOAAM010000441.1, forward strand.
GGTTCGTGGATTGACGACCACGTCGTGGTCCATAATCAGCCGACGCAGAGATTGCCTTCCCGAGGTAGCGAGAGCGAGGTCGCGCTTGACGCTGTTATTTGCGGTGACGCTGTTTGTCAGTGCGTTTTTGCTGTTCCAAGTTCAGCCGATGGTCGGCAAGATGTTGTTGCCGAAACTCGGCGGCACGCCGGCGGTGTGGAACACCTGCATGGTGTTTTTCCAGGCCGCCTTGCTGGCCGGTTATCTCTACTCGCACCTGACGCCGAGATGGTTCGGGGTGAGGCGGCAGTCGCTGGTGCACATCGTGTTCTGGGTGGTCTGCGCCGCGACCCTGCCGATCGCGATTCCCGACACGGCTTTCAGCGAAGGCGCGGGCACGGTTCACCCGTCGGTGCTGATTCTGTCGCAGTTGACTTGGTTTGTCGGCTTGCCTTTCGTCGTGCTGGCGACCACCGCTCCCTTGGTCCAACGCTGGTTCGTGGAGACGGGACACGGATCGGCCCGGGATCCGTACTTTCTGTACGCTGCCAGCAATGCCGGCAGTCTCGCCGCCCTGTTGGCTTACCCCACGCTGATCGAACCACGCTGGCCGCTCAACGAACAAAGCCGCCTTTGGACCTGGGGGTTCTTCTCATGCGCCGTCCTGGTGGCGGCTTGCGGTATCATGCTTTGGCGGCGAGCCTCTCGCTCCGATGTCGAGACCGACCCGAATGCTGGTCATGATCGCGGCATCGACGGCTTCACTGGGATCGACTCACGGAAGCTGGACGAAACTTTGACCTGGCCCCGGCGGCTGCGATGGGTCGCGTGGGCTTTCGTCCCGTCGAGCGTCCTTCTCGGCGTGACGACCTACATCTCGACGGACGTGGCACCGATCCCGCTGCTTTGGGTGGTGCCGTTGGCCATCTACCTCCTCTCGTTCATCCTGACGTTCGCTCGCCGACCCTGGCTTCCCCTTCGCTGGACCTCTCGATTGCTGCCGCTGGCTGCTATCTCTCTGGTCCTGGTGCTGCTCACCGGCGGGGTCGAGCTGCGTGGCTTGCCGGTGTGGATTTTGCTTGTTCTGCACGTCGCCGTGCTATTCCTGGTGGGATTGGTTTGTCACGGGGCGCTGGCGGCGGATCGACCGGCAGCCAGCCGACTGACCGAGTTCTACCTGTGGCTTTCCCTGGGCGGAGTTCTGGGCGGGGTGTTCAACGCCTTGCTCGCACCGGTCATTTTTCGCTTCGGCGGATTGCTGGAATACCCCCTGATGGTCATCATCGCCTGCTGGGTCCGGCCAACGTTTCCTTCTGCCCGCGAGATGGTCTTCAATGGCCGAAAGGCGTCTTGGCTGGACGTGGTCTGGCCCATCTTCATCGCGGGATTAACCTTGGGGTTGTTGTACCTCACTCGACGATGGGAGATGCCGACCGGGCCTTGGCGCTCGGCCCTGACGTACGGTTTCCCCTGCGTGCTGGCCTACTTGATGTCGTGGAATCCCCGGCGTTTCGCCTGGAGTTTGCTGGCCCTGTTCCTGGCAGGGACTATATACTCCAGCGGCCGGCCGGTCTTCCGCGAGAGGAACTTTTACGGCGTGTTGGAGGGGGCAGACATCCAGGAAGGCAAGTTCCGGGCGCTGTACCACGGAACCACGCTGCATGGCATGATGAGCCTCGTCGAGACCGACGACGAGGGTCGCCGGGAACCCCTGACGTACTATTACCGCGGCGGACCCATCGGCGTGGCCTGCCGCCGCTGGTTCGCCTCCAAACCGCCGGGGTTGAGCGTGGCAGCCGTCGGCCTGGGCACCGGGTCGTTGGCGTATTACGCCCGACCCGGGGATCGTTGGACCTTCTTCGAGATCGACCCTGCGGTCGTTCGCATCGCCCGTGACCCGGAGCTGTTCCTCTTCCTTTCCGAGTGCCGCGCGGCCGAGTTGTCGATTCGCTTGGGGGATGCGTTGTTGCAGATGCGGCAGGTGCCGGAGCGCTCCTTCGACATGATCATCCTCGACGCTTTCAGTTCCGATGCCATCCCCGTACATCTGCTCACGCGGGAGGCGTTGCAGTTGTACTTGTCGCGGCTGAAGCCGGGGGGCGTGATCGCCTTGCACATTTCCAATCGGTACTTGAATCTCCGGCCGGTGGTGGCCAAACTCGCCGAGGATGCTCAACTCATCGCCTACGAGCGGCATGATGTGAGTGGATCGTGGGAAGCCGGCACTTGCGATTCGGATTGGGTCATCGTCGCGCGCAGCGAAGAGGACTTCGGCGCGATTTTGCTGGTGCGTGGCGTGGGACCGACTCGAGACACGTTCTGGGAGCGATTGCGCGCCGCTCCGAATGCACCGTTGTGGACCAATCAGTACTCGCCGGTCCTGGGAATTTTCCGACGCAGGGGAGTGAGTGATGACGTTCCGGAACTTGATTGAGATTCATCGGTATCAGGCGGAGCGATTGGGGCCACGACCGGCGTTGCGTTGGCGGCAATTCGGTGTCTTTGCCGACATCTCGTGGGCGGAGTACCGCGAGAACAGCCTGGCCTGTGCGGCGGCGCTGGTCGACGCGGGGATTCAGCCGGGCGACCGGGTCGGTATGCTGGCGGAAAACCGGGTTGAATGGCTCATCGCGGACATGGGAATCATGACCGCCGGGGCCGTGAATGTCCCGGCTCACGCAGGGTTGCCCGGCAGCGCGGTGGCACGGCAGATGGCCGATGCCGGCATCTCCTGGCTGATCGTCTCGGGTGCCGCCCAACTCAACAAAGCCTGCGACATCCGCGAGGCCGTCCCGCAGTTGAAAGGAATCGTCGTCTTTGACCGGCGGGCTGCCCTGCGTGATGCCATCTCCTGGTCCGCCTTTCTCCAGCGGGGCCGACACGTCCTACCGCGACTTCGTGACGAATTGGACCGCCGGGAGCGACAACTCGGCCCCGACGATCTGGCCACGATCATGTACACCTCCGGCACGACCGGAGTGCCCAAGGGCGTGATGCTAACGCACGGCAACCTCGTGTCCAACGCCGACGCGCTTGTCGATCTGGTCCCCAAGGACATCGACGTGGTCCTGCTCAGCTGGCTGCCGCTCAGCCACATTTTCGCCCGCACTTGCGACCATTATCTCAGCCTGCGGAATGGCATCCTGGTCGTGCTTTCTGAATCGTTGGACAGTGTCCCGGCGGATTTATTGGAGGTTCAACCAACGCACCTGCACGGGGTGCCACGATTCTGGGAGAAGATGCTGGCCGCCGCCCAAGCGACTCCCGATCCGGCCAAGACGCTCCGAGCCATGTTCGGCCGTCGCATCCGCTGGATGATGTCGGGCGGAGCACCGCTGCCCCCGGCGGTCTGCCAAGCATACCGTCAAGCTGGCCTGCCCCTGGCGCAAGGCTACGGTCTGACCGAGACGGCCCCGGTGCTGACCGTGAATCGTCCGGAAAGGGTAAAAGTCGAATCGGTGGGGCAGCCCTTGCCTGGGGTCGAAATTCGGATTGCGGCGGACGGCGAAATCCTGGCCCGGGGGCCGAACATCATGAAAGGCTACTGGAATCAACCGGCCGCCACCGAGGCCGTCTTGCGCGATGGCTGGTTCCACACCGGCGACATGGGCCGCATGGACGACGAAGGCTTCGTCTACATTACCGGCCGCAAAAAAGAACTCATCGTGCTGTCCAACGGCAAGAAGGTCGCGCCGACGGAAGTGGAGGCTGTGCTGCAACGCGAACCCGCCATCGAACAGGTGGTGGTGCATGGCGACCAGCGGAATTACCTGACGGCCTTGATCGTGCCGAACTGGAGTCGAGTCCGGCAAGCCCTCCCCCACCTCCACGGCAGCGACGAAGAGTTGGCCCGACACCCGGAAGTGCTCGCATGGTTCCAACAACGGATCGACGCCGTGCAAGGGGGGTTGTCGAGTTGGGAGCAGGTGAAGCGATTCTTTCTGCGTTCCAAGCCGTTCTCGCCGGAGACCGGCGAACTGACGGTGAGCCTGAAGTTGCGGCGGGAGGTGATCGTGCAGAAGCACGCCGAAGAATGGGACCGGCTGTACGAGGCGGACAACGGTGCCCGAGAATGAGACCAACGCTGCGGCAGCAGCCGCGGCCTCACGATCCTTGCGAGGGGCGGAATGGCGGCAGGGGGGGATGCTTCAGGACTCGCATTTTCCACAACCATGCCTTGATGCTGAACGCGTCCCGGGCGATTCGGCGGACGCATTGCTTCCAGGCACGATGGATGGCCGGGTCGGGATCAAGGTCGCGATTAGCTTGCGCGGCTTGCTCTAATTGACGGCAGGCATCGAGGAAAGCGGCTCGCCCCCCCTGCTGCACCTGGATTATGGCTTTGGTCATGGCATGGATCATGCGGAAGTACGCATCGAGTTGGTCCTTGTCCAACTCGTGCTGTCCCGACATGCGAGCTGCTTGAGCCGTCCGCCCGGCGATCGCTTCGTCAAATGCCAGCCAGACGGAGTGAAACATCAGCGTGGGATCTTTGCGTGCATGTTCCCGGGCGTGTCGGCTCACGTCGGCGGCCTCACGGTCCCGCCCCAGGGAACGCAAGGCAATCGCCAGGTTGATCAACATCCACGATTCGGCATCGTCACGCGACTTCCAATCGTGCATCCAGCGAACCAGTTCGTCGAAGCGATTGACCCGGGCCAAGGCCCAGCCGGCCTTTCCCCAAGCCGAGGTATCGCCGCGCAGGACGTCGGCGTAGCGTTGGACGAATGGGAGCAGTCGGACGGCGTCCTGCCGCTGCCCCAAGGCCTCGAGGTATGCCAACAGCGCCTCGGTGCCAATCTCGCCCCGACCCAGCAAGTCGTCGAGGCGCTCCGCCGCCGTGTGGTCGCCGCGCAGCAGCCGACGTTCGACCCAGAAGCGACCGACCAGGGGCACGGCTTCGGGCACATGGATCGCCTCATCGAAAACCCGATCGACCGCCTTGGACCACCCTGCTTGATCCATCACTTCGATGGCGCGACGGACGATACCGGGGGGGGCTTCTTCGTCGGTGGTGAACTCGGCGAGTAATTCCATCGCCTCGGCTT
>JAOAAM010000445.1 GCA_026418875.1 Gemmataceae bacterium
CATTGGGGCGGGGCCGGTCCATATTTCGTAGTCGAGGGGGGGGGGCGGTTCGGAGTCGGGCGGATTCTCCCGAGGGCGCATGTGGTAATAACAATAGATTTCCACCAGGCCAATCGTGCCGAGCTTCCCCTCGCGGATGACCCGATCCCGGGCGTCGATGAGGTGCGGCGTGCTGCGGCGTTGCGTGCCGACCTGGACGACTTTCTTGTGTTTGCGTGCCGCCGCCACCATCGCTTGCCCCTCGACCACGTCCACGCTGATCGGCTTTTGCACGTAGACGTGGGCCCCGGCCTCGAGGGCGGCAATCGTAGGCAGGGCATGCCAGTGATCCGGCGTACCCACGATGACGATGTCGAGATCCTTCTCCTTGAGCATCTCCCGATAGTCGCGGTAGAGCCGTGGTTTTTTGTGCGACATCTGCCGTTGAGCCACTAGTTCAGCGGCCTCGGTCAACATTTTCTGATCGACATCGCACAGCGACACAACCTCGACGGGAGCGACTTGAATCAGCCGGAAAAGGTCGCATTTGCCGTACCAGCCGCAGCCGATCAAGCCGACACGATAGGGGGGCTGCTCGGCCCAAGCCCGGGAAGCGGCGAGGGCCGCCCCGGCGACTCCGAGAAATTGACGCCGATTCATGCTGCGATCTCCTCAACTGCCATCGGATGAGATTCGACAGGACCAGCAGCGATCAAGCTTTCAAGCTTTCAAGCTTTCAAACGTTCAAGCGATCAAGCCTTCAAGCCTTCAAACGTTCACGCGATCACGCGTTCAAACGGCGGAACTTTCGCGGCCGGGCATCCGGCAGCCATTCGATGACGTACAAGTCGCCCCGAGAGTCCAGGGTCAGGGCGTGGGGAAAGGCGAATTTGTCCGGGTGGCGGGCGATCTCTTTCTCGAAGCCCTTGCCGTCACCCAATCGAGCCGCCACCCGGTCCTGCGCATCCAAGACCGTCACCCGTTGTCCCAATTCGGGAACAAAAAGGTGACCTTGGTGCTGATAGAAACAACACGGCGTGCGGATGTCGCCCACCGTCCGTTTGTACTCCAACTCCAGCGAAAATACCTCGATTCGGTCGTTGTGCCGGTCGGCGATGTATACCTCTGGTTCTTTGCCCAGAGTGCTGACCCAAATGCCGTGGCAGACGTTGAACTGCCCATGATCCTTGCCCGGCCCGCCAATCGTCTTGAGCCACTTGAAATTCTTGTCGAAGCGATGGACTTTCTGACTGCCGTAGCCGTCTACGATGTAAATGTCCCCATTCGGGGCGACGGCGACGTCGGTGGGATTGGTGAAGTCGAATGCTTGGGAGTTCGAGCTTTCCTTCACGCCGGGGCCGAGTGTGTACAGCACTTTACCTTTCAAGTCGGTTTTGTAAACTCGTCGGCCGAATTTCGGTCCCTCCTTATTCGTGCTGGCATTCTCGGTCCAGTACAGGAATTCCTGGTCGCCCTCCCTGCTCCAGTACAACCCGTGGGCGGTGTCCTTGTATTGCTCGACGGAATACCCGATCTTCTCGCCGAAGTCGTTCGACCACGTTTCCAACAACTGCCCCTCGCGGTCGAAGATCGCCACGCATGGGTTGGTCGAACGCGAGGTCACAAACACACGGTCCTGTCCATCCACCACGACGGCACAGCCGTAGCCATAGCTCATGCCGGCCGGGAGCCGGCCCCAATTCGGGTCCAACTCGTAACGGAAGGCACCCTCCCCCACGGTCACCTTGGCAGGTGAGTCATCCGCACAAGTCAGCAACGGGGCGGCCAATGCCAACCCCGCAGTCCTCAAGAAGTCGCGCCGGGTCTGACGGCAGGGAAAGAGGTAACGGTCGGTCATGGCATCGGCTCCTCGAATGGTGGCATGGGGCAAGATCGTTCGCGGTCCTCGGTGCAGGCCGCGTACAGCAGATCATACACGTCGGGGATGGCCAAGTCGTCACGAGGCGCGGGTCCGTCGCCAATCAGCAACGGGCGATCCGCCGGATCGGTCGCCGCCAGCCCGTGACTGCCCCGGACCCACCGAGCATCGAGCGGGATAACATCCATCCTGACGCGGAATCCCAACTTCTTCCACAACAATTTCCGAGCCACCCGTAGCATGGGCCAGCGAATGGCCGGATCGAAAAACAGTTCACACGGATCATACCCGGGTTTGTGGTGAATCGCCACCGTTCGGGCATAGTCCGTCGCTTCGCGGTCATCCAGCCAGAATGGATACGCGAACCACGAATCCGGCTGCGACAAGACAACCAACTCGCCGCTGCGTGGATGATCGAGACCGATTTCCGCCCGTTCCGAGCCAGCGTAAATTCGGGCCACTCCCGGTTGGATCGACAAGATGTCGCGGACCGGCGGCACATCCACTGCATCGGCGACATAGACATGGGCCAACTGATGATCGCAGACGGCGAACGCACGACAGTTGAACGTGTCCAACTGCTCGCCAAATGGGCCACGCCGAACCGCCAGGTAGCCTGCATTCCGCAACACACGATTCAAATACACGGGGCGGTTCACCGGCACATGACCATACTCGCTCACGACCCAAATCCGAGCACCGAGGTCTTTCAGCAGGGCACAGGCCTCGTCCAGTTCGCGGACCAAGCGTGGCATGTCCGAGCCATTCGGGCCGAATCGCTGCGGGTCGTAATCGAGGTGGGGCAAATAAACCAGCGTCAGGTTCGGCCGAAACTCGGACACGATTCGAGCCGCACACCGAGCGATCCACGGCGTGCAGGGCAGGCCCGCGGTCGGTCCCCAAAAAGTGTGGAAGGGGAACGGCCCGAATTCTCTCTCAAGTCGATCCGTGAGTCCCTCGGGCGTGCCGTGGATGCCGAACACCTTCGACCCGTCGATGCCGTAATGCGGTTTCGGCGTGACGCTGATGTCCACGGCAGCGCCTTGATTGAACCACCAGAAAAGTTTGGCCACGCGAAAGTTGGGCTGCTCCCGACGCAACCGGGCATAAATCGGTTCGGCTTGGATCAGGCGGTTGGACTGTTGCCAGAAGCGGACTTCGCCGGTATCTCGGAAGAGCCAGCCGTTGCCGACCACGCCATGCTCCTGGGGTGATTTCCCCGTCAGGAGGCTGGCCTGGGCGGTGCAGGTGACGGCCGGGAGGACCTCGCGCAAGGGCCTCATCCATCCGGCCTTCGCCAAACCGTGCAAAAACGGAGCGTGAGGCAGCCAGCGGGGCGTGAGGCCGACGGCATTGATGACAACCAAGGGCACCATGCGCACAGAATATGGCGCAGGGCTACCCATCGCCGCTTGGGTCTGCCGTTCGATGCCGGGCGTCGCAACAGTCCGCTCGGCGATCAGCGAGGCGATTGACCACCGAGGTAGTGAATCGAACGCCCCGGTCGGAGCGTCAAAAAAGCGAGCGCTTGGACACGAATTACCCTACAATGTTGCCAGATGAAGCCGGGGTTTTGGCGTTGGATTGAGAAGCGAAGAGACAAGCGAGGCTAAGCCATGTTG
>JAOAAM010000464.1 GCA_026418875.1 Gemmataceae bacterium
AGATGTGTATAAGAGACAGGCGTAATTCGTCCTGGACGATGTGCAGTGCCGGCAGCGTCACCGCCTGTTTGCTCGGATAGCGTGGGATGTAGGCCTCGATCCGTCGCCGAATCTCCGGGGTCAGCACGCTCATCGATCCAACTCCGCTGCGATGATATTCAGACTGCCCAGGATCGCCGGTACGTCGCTGATGAGATGGCCTTCAACGAGGTACGGGAAGATGGCGAAATGGATGAACGAGGGTGGTCGGGTTCGCGCTCGGTAAGCCCGGCCCGTCCCGTCCGCCACGATGTAAAAACCCAATTCCCCGTTCGCCGTTTCGTTGGCCCCGTACACCTCCTCCACCGGCACCTTCCACTGCCGATTCGTCATGATCAGCTCGAAGTGCTGGATCAGCCCCTCGATGCTGCGATAGGTGGCCGACTTGTCCGGGATGACTGCCTTGCCTTCGATATCCACATTCACCGGCCCCGAGGGCAGGTTCTCGATCGCTTGCTGGATGATCTTCAAACTCTCCAGCATCTCGCCCATCCGCACCATATAACGGGCATAACAATCGCCTTCCTTGGCGCAGACGACTTGGAATTCCAACTCGGGGTAGGCGAGGTACGGCTCGTCTTTGCGTAGATCACGGACCACGCCACTGGCACGGGCCAACGGGCCGGTCACGCTGAGGTTGATGGCGTCTTCCTTCGACAGCACGCCGACGCCGCGCGTCCGATCCATGAAGATGCGATTTTTGTTCAAGAGCCGGCTAATGTCCGCGTGCGCCTTGGGGAACCCGGCGACAAAGTCGCGCACCTTGCGGATCCAATCGTCGGTCACATCGGCCATCAACCCGCCGACTCGGGTGTAGCTCGGGTGAAAGCGCTGTCCGGCCGCCGTCTCGTAAATGTCGTAGCACTTCTCCCGCTGATAGAAGGCATACAGGAAAGCGGTGAACGCCCCTAAATCGAGTGCCGCCGTGCCGACGTTCAGAAGATGATCGCTGATCCGAGCGATCTCCGCCATGATCGTACGGATATAGCGGCATCGGGGCGTGATCTCGATTCCCAGCAGCTTCTCGACGACGTGATGCCAGGCGATCTCGTTGGCGATCGGCGAGATGTAGTTCATCCGATCGACGATGGTGACGTATTGGTTGAAGTCGAGGTCTTCGCCGAGCTTCTCGAACCCGGAATGCAAGTAGCCGATGTCGGGCACGGCGCGGACCACCGTCTCGCCGTCGAGGGTCAGAATGAGCCGCAGTGTCGTGTGGGTCGCGGGGTGCTGGGGGCCGAAATTCAGCGTGTAGAGGAACTCCTTGTCTGGCGATTCCTCATCGAGCAGCGGTTCCAGTTGTTCCAGCGGCATGGGACGGCGACCTCCTTCAGCGGGTCTGGCTTCTCCAAAGCACGGTGGATTCGGTCAACCCTCGGCCCGGGCAATGGCCGGGAAGTTGTGTCGCTCCAAACGACCCCGCAGCGGGTAATCCTTCCGCAGTGGATACGAGGCGAATCCCTCCGGCATCAGGATGCGCCGCAAATCCGGGTGACCCTCGAACACGATGCCGAACATGTCGAAGACTTCCCGCTCCAACCAGTCCGCCCCCTTCCACAGGGGGAAAGCGGACGGCAGCCGCGGCTCGGGATCGTTCACGAACGTCTTGACGATCACCCGCTCGCCAGTCGTCGTGTTCACCAGGCAGTAGACCACGCCGTAACGGTCCGTGGCATTGGGGTAATGCAAGTAATCGACGGCCGTCACGTCGGCCAGCATGTCGAACCCCGCCTGCTCCTTCAACGCCCTCAAGGCGTCGAACAAACGGTCGGCGGGCACCACGATGCGGAAATTGTCGCGGAATTGACTCGTGCGGAAGCCTTCCTCTCCGAGCGTCGATCGCAGCACTGCAACGGTCGAGCTGTGATCCATCGTTGACTCCCACATACCGCTTGCTGAACTCCTGTGCCCCTTGCGACTCTCGAGGATCTCGCGTCCCGAGCAAGACCGTCAATTCGCCTCCCACTCCTGCGTGGCGGTCCGGTAATCTCCCGGCGCGACGATTTTCTCTTGGGGGGCCAATTCAAGTGCCAACGCGCGGGGCCGTTCCGGTGCTTTGCGTTCCTCAAATTCCCGGCCAAACAGCGTGCCTTTCTTCTTGACCTTCTCCTGAATGTCCAGGACCGCCCGGATCAGTTGTTCGGGCCGGGGAGGACATCCAGGGACGTACACGTCCACCGGGATGAAGCGGTCGATCCCCTGCACCACGGCGTAAGTGTCGAAGACTCCGCCGCTCGAGGCACAGGCCCCCATCGAGATGCACCACTTCGGCTCGGGCATTTGCAGCCAGATCCGCTGCATGACGGGAACCATTTTCATGACCACCCGGCCGGCGACGATCATCAGATCGCACTGCCGTGGGCTGAAGCGAATCGCCTCGGAACCGAACCGGGCCAGGTCGTACCGGGAGGATGCCGTCGCCATCAGTTCGATACCGCAGCACGCCGTCGCAAACGGCATCGGCCAGAGACTGTTGGCACGAACGAAATTCGCCAACCAATCCAATTGCGTGATCAGGAAGTTTTCGTTCGGTCTCACCGCCATTGGAAGACCCCCTTCCGCCAAGCGTAGACGTAGGCCACGGCCAGCGTGGCGAGGAAGACCAGAATTTCCAGGAACACGATCCGACCGAAGATCGGGCGCCAGCTCGGGTCAGCATCTGGACCGTAAGCAATGACGGCCCAAGGATAGAGGAAGAGCAACTCGACGTCGAACACCAGAAACAGGATCGCGATCAAATAGAACTTGACGTCGAATCGCTGCCGAGTGTCGCCGATCGGGTCCATGCCGGACTCGTAGGGCATCAACTTCACCGGCGTGTCCTTCCGCGGGCTGAACAGGTGGGAACCGATCAACGCCGCAATCGGAATCAGCAGGCAAACACCCAAGTACAGGAAAATCGGATAGTAAGTCGACAGATCGAACGCCTGCCCGGAGGCGGCGGCCCCAACCGCTCCCGCAACCGCCGCGATCATTCGGGAGTCTCCTGTCTACTTTGTGAAAAAATTCACGAACTCGCCCCGGGCAGTTATAGGCCAAGGGGCACTCCCGTCAAGCCACTCGACTTCCTCAAATCCTCGCCAGAGCATGTTCCAGCACCCGACGTAAACGATCGGCTGCCTGCTGAACCATCCGCAAAACGTCGGCATGACTCAACGGTTCAGGCGACAGCCCTGCGGCCCGGTTGGCGATGCAGGAGATGGCCGCGACCTCCAAGCCAAGCCTGGCCGCGGTTTCGGCTTCATGCACCGTGGACATGCCGACCGCATCGGCACCGATCACTCGCAACGCTCGAACCTCCGCGGGAGTTTCATAGTTCGGGCCGAAGACCCCCGCATAAATGCCTTGGGTCAGCGGCACACCCACCGATCGGCCCGACTCGCTGAGTATCCCGTTCCACTCGGATGAATAAACGCGGCTGGGCACGACGTCCGGCCACCAGTGCTTTTTCATCGTGTTCAAATGCGCTTCAAGCAGCATCAGGCTGCCCGGAGCTTGCGCTTCCCCGATCCCCCCGGCAGCGTTGGTCAGCCAAACCATTCCGACCCCCAATTCTTGGGCCAGCGTGATCGGCCGGGCCACCGCGTCGGCATCATGCCCCTCGTAGAAATGGACCCTTCCCTGAAACACGAGCAGACGGCACGAGGAGAATTCATGCAAAACCAATCGGCCCCGATGACCGACCACGCTGGTTCCAGGCAGGCCGGGTAGTTCCGCGAATGGCACCGAGGAAATGGTCCGCCAGCCGTCGGAAATCGCATTCAATCCCGAACCGAGAACCAACGCAACCCTCGGCCGCTCCGCCCGACACGCCGACGCCATTTCCACGAAACGCGATGACATGGGGCCAGCATATTTTTTCTCACCCGCCCTTGCACCCTGATTTCAAAAGTTTATAATCGGATACAAATATCCTAAATTGGAGGTGCCCATGCGAACGCGGCAACGATTGGTCCGAACGGCATTTTTGACGGCAGCCATCGCCCTGTCGTGGGGGAACGCAGGTAAAACAGGCGACCCCAACGTCCCCGATCCGCAAGCCTTGGAGCGGACTCGGGAGCAGGTCCGCATGCTCGACACGCTCTACAAGAATGCGGTGGTGTCAATCACGAAGAACTATGTCAGCCAACAGGCAGATGTGCCGGCAGCCGCAGTGGCCAAGGACGTCTTCGAGGCGATGAAGAGCGGGAAATATCACAACGCGCGGCTCATCGATGTCACGGGTCGGCCGAAAAACAAGGAGAACGTCGCGAAAACGGACTTCGAAAAGGCCGCCGTCGAAGCGATTCGCTCGGGCAAGGATTATTTCGAGGAAGTCGCAGTCGTCGACGGCAAGCCGGTGTTGCGAGCGGCCACCGTCGTACCCGCCGTGATGGAACAATGCATCGTCTGCCACGGCAAGCGGGAGAAAAACTTGCTTGGCACGATCGTCTACGAACTGCCGATCAAGTGACCCATAGCAGCCACCGTGATTTCCGGGTGGGCGGCGATTTCGTCGCTCCGCCGCCTGCCCGCCTGCGATTCGGCTCACCAACTTTCCTGAAACCGCGCATTCGACTTGGCCATCATCGCGGCAAGAATCAACTCAACGCACGTCTCGCTGCCCAATGCGCTCGAGTTGAGGATCAGGTCGAAGGCGGTGGGGGCATCGCCCGGCCGAAAGCGCCGTTGAATGTAATCCCGGCGTTGGGCGTCCCTCGTGGCTACCTCCCGCTGAGCTTCCTCAAATGTCAAACGCAACAGCTGGCTCAAGTAGGCGACTCGGTCGTCCAGCGGTGCGATCAGTTGCACGTGCAAGGTCGATTCCCGCGGGAGCAGATAACCGGCCCCGCGGCCGACGAAGACGACCTCGCCTTTCGCGGCCAAGGCGAGGATCAACCGGGCGACCGGCTCGTCGTCGGCGTCGAGGGTTGCCAGGCCACCTCGTTGCAGCCGTTCCAACTGTTCGTCAATCCAGCGCGTCGTTTCGAGCGGGAGTTCGGCAAGCAGGGACGAGACAGCCGAGGGATCTTGGGCGGTATAGCCGAGCATCTCTCGATCGCAAACCAGCCAACCGCAACGTTCGCCGATCCGCCGCGCAATCGCCGTACCCCGCGCCCCGGCCTCGCGGCTGATGGCGATGGACGGGGCCAGAGGCAACGTCGCCGCTGCCGACTCGCCACGATCCCCAGCATAGCCATGCAACGGACCCTCCGGCGGCTCCGGGTTCGTCGGCTCGGCTTCATCGGGCAGTGTCATAGGTCGTCTTCGTACTCCTGACGCGAAAACACCCACATCCCCACCAGCGTGAACACCACCGTGCTGCCCAGCAAGACGGCCCAAGCGATGGGCGGGCGCACCGGGGCGTAGACTGTCAGGGCGTCCGGCGAGATATTCATCCCCTGCGTCGCCGCATACATCAGCGACCGGATGTAAAAACTGATACTCAAGCGCTTCAAGTCGCCGGGAAGGTCGCCGACCAGCGTCTCGAAGAAGAATGAGTACAGCAGGGCGACGATGGCCGGCCGACGGAACGCTGCCGCCATCAAATGGAACAAGGCCGAGAAGGCGAAGGTTCCTGCGAACACCGCCGGCCAGTAGGTACGAAATGCCAACCGCCCGGGTTCCCCCCCAGCGTAACAGATCAGGGCGAATCCCCCGACGTTCAGCCCCAAGCACCAAGGCAGTGCCGCCAGCCACTTGGCCAGGTAAATCGACCAGCGCGGCAAGGGTCGCGTGAACAGCCAGATCAACGTCCTTTGCTCCCGCTCCTGGCCAATCGCATCCGTCGCGAAACTCAATGTCCAGATCGGCAGCAAGAAGGCTTGAAACGTGGCAAAGACGATCCAGCGAGAAAGCATCAAAAAGCCAGAGTTTTCCAGCGCTGCCCCCACCGACCCGATGATCCCCCAGTGCACGGCCGATGCCTCGGGTACGCGACCGACCATCGCCTGCTGCTGGCTGAGGCGGACCAGATGTGTGTTCAGGGTTTCACGGTAAGGGCGGACTCGGAGCCGACCGAAGTTCCATCGGTCGAAATAGCTGTTCACCCCGACGAACAGCGTGACCATGACGAGCAAGCCCAGGGCAATACCCACCATTTGCCGGAACCGCGCCTGCCGCTTAACGCTCAGGGCGACCAAGGTCAACCAGGCGCGGAGCATGTTGGGTGCCGGCCGCATCAATGCTTGCGTTTCCACGAGGTATGTTGATACGAATTTCGCTGCCGGAAGCGAAAGCGATTTTGCCGCGCTGAGATTGTGCGGATCGTGTCGATGCGTTCTTTCAGATGACGAAATGTTCGCGAAGGGACTGGCTCGTCCGTGTTGGCGAAGGAGACACGGCGATGCAATGAGGCAGGATCTAGTTGGAGTGCCGAAGGTGGGAGTTGAACCCACACACCCTTGCGGGTAACGGATTTTGAGTCCGTCGCGTCTGCCATTCCGCCACTTCGGCGAGGGATACTAGAAGTGTACCGCCCGTCGGCAATGAATCAAGACGCCCCACCGGTCATTCGACGTTGTCCGACGCATCGAGTTCGCAGATCATGGCAACGCGCCAGGGGCCAGCGCCGTTGCCCCGCAGATCGCAGCGAGAAACCGTGACTCGGCCACCCTCTTTCACGTCGACGGCCACTCCGGCGTTATCGCTGAATTGCGACTTTCGAGCGACCGCTCGGCCGGCGACGACCAAGCCGCTCTGACCGTTGGAGAGAACTTGGCACCCCTCCAGGGTGACGCCGCCCCCGCGGAACACGGCGACTCCGTGCCCGGCGTTGTCGTAGATTTTGCACCGTTTCAGCAGCGTGTCCCCGCCCTCGCTCACCGTGACGCCGGCACCCTGATGGCTGAAGATGTCGCAGGCCTCGAACGTGCCCCGTCCACGGTCGTAGACGAACACGCCGGTGTCAGGGCTTCCCAGGATTTGGCACCGCTTGAAGGTAGGGTCAGCACCATTATGGACTGCGACGGCGGCCAATGCCTCGGACTGAATGATGCAATCCTTGATCGTCGGCCGACCCTCGGCGACGTCCACGGCATAGCAATCGAGACTTTGACTGCCACGCCGCGCCCGAATCGTCAAACCCCGCAGCAACAAGGGTTTTCCCGTCGCAATTTGCACGGCATGGTCATCCCGGACCGAGATGATGATGTCCTCCGGCCGACCGTCGCCAATGATCTCCAGCGTGCGGTCCACGCGGAGCGGCTCCCGGTACTTGCCCGGGTGCACCACGATGCGAGCACCCGGCGGGGCTTGCGCCACGGCCTCGGCCAGCGATTCATAGTGGCCCCGGCCTTGCGGCGCCACCACGACCGTGACTCGATCTGAATCAGCGAAGGGAAAGTGCCGGCTCTGCGGCCCGACGATGGCCAAGATCTGCTGGGCGGTAGGACGGGCTTCCGGATTTCGCTGGAGACACCGTGTCACGAGGGACCGCCACGGGTCGCGCAAATACTCGGGGATGGTAGGCTCCTCGGTCCGGAGCCGCTCGACGAATTCCTCCCGAGTCTCGGCTTCGTAAGCATACTTCCCCGTGAAGTACCAAAGGATGGTCGCTCCCAAAGAATACACGTCAGCGGCGGGAGAGAACTCGTGTCGAAGCACTTCGGGGGCCATGTACGACAAGCTGCCGTGCGTGGGTCCGGTCGGCTTGCTTTTGGTGGATTTGAGCAGACCCAGATCGCCCAGCTTCCACCTTCCACGAACTCGGATGATGTTCGCTGGTTTGACGTCGGCGTGGATCGCACCGGCCGCATGAATGTGCGACAGTGCCAGCGTGATGCCCGTAATCAATTCACGGAATTCGTCCTCGGAGAGACGCTCATTACTGCGGACGGCCTCGGCCAAGGTGGTGTCGCCCAGCTCCGTGGCCAGGAAGATCGAGCCACTCATTGGTCCTTCGCGGATTTCCCCCGACGAGCGATAAACGATGATGTAGTCGTGGTGCAATTGCGCCAGCCCGAGGATCTCGCGCATGACGCTCCGCCGTTGCTCGGGGCTTTCGGGGGTGATGATTTTGACGGCGACTCGGGAGATGACGCGACCCAAGGTGAATTCGTCGGCGGCGAAGACGGCACCGAAGGAGCCTCGGCCGATAAACTCTCGCAGGCGATACCGGCCATCAATAATCTGTCCCAAAAGGTGATGGGGGGACGACATGTCCACGCTCACGACCAACAGCCAACCGGACTTGCTTCCCTTTCCCGGACATGGGGTCGGGCAGCTTCTTCCAGCATGGTAGCGGAAGTCACTCTGGCTTACCAGAGGGGAACGGCCTCATCGAACCATCATTTTTCTTGACACATCGCTTTGGCCTACATACACTTATATTTCGTCGGCTGGAGCCGGTTCCACCCGCCACCGTCCGAGGAACGAAGGAGAGGACGCGGTGACCAAGAAAGAGATCGTCAAGCAGATTGCCGAACGCGCTAACCTGCCACAGCTGAAAACAAAACAAATCGTGCAATGGACGTTTGATGCGATTATCGAAACCCTCGTCACCGAGAAGCGGATCGAGCTGCGTAATTTCGGCGTGTTCGAAGTGAAACGGCGGAAGGCACGCAAGGCACGCAACCCGCGCACCGACGAACAAGTTTTCGTCGGCCCAAAAAACGTCGTCGTGTTTCAACCGGGTAAGGAGATGGAGCAGCGGGTGCGGGAGATGCCGTTGGTCGAAGAGCGTCCACGGAAGACCCGCCGAACGCGGACAAGCTCCGGGGCCGCCGCGCCGCCGGCTGGGCCGAACTCCCCGGAGGCGTCGGAGTCATCCCCACCGGCAACGCGGGGTAGCGTGACCACCCCACCCACCGCATCGAACTCCACTTCGACACCGCAGCCCGTAGGCGGCTGAGGTGTGACTTGGCTGGGTGAGGCCGGAAGGGATTCTGGCCTTTGGCACTCAAGTTTGGTTCCGATCTTGACGATAATGCCGAGGGAAGCGATTGGATCGGCCGGATGAGCCGGGGGCCGTCGGCCCGGCGTCGGGGGGCGCCAGGCGGAGGCACGCTCAGTCTGCGGCAGGGAGGCAAGACATGAGTCGGCTGCTGTTCCTCGGAGTTGTCGCTGCCATGACGCTGGCGAACGCCGGGTGCCTGAGTTCTCACGGACCCGACCCGAACACCCGCATGGAAGGCCTGATCCATCAATCCGAGGATCTGCG
>JAOAAM010000492.1 GCA_026418875.1 Gemmataceae bacterium
GAGTCGAGGCTCGTTGCGGATCGCGGCGATGGCCGAAGGGGGAGCTCGCCGACCAATCAAGGTGGACAGCGGGCGGTGACGCATATCCGAGTGCTGGAGCAATTCGGCGAATTCTCTCTCGTCGAATGCCGCCTGGAGACCGGGAGAACGCATCAGGTTCGCATCCACTTGGGGGAATTGGGCACCCCGTTGTGCGGGGAGCGGGTGTACGATCGTCCTCTTCATGGGAAGCCATGGCCTGATTCGAGCGGCGCTCCGCGCATCGCCTTGCATGCTGCGACCTTGGGCTTGCGCCATCCCACAACTGGCGCGTGGTTGGAATGGGAGTCGCCGCTGCCCGACGATCTTCGGACCCTGGTGAATCGTCTACGGCAGCGAGCGGACACTCACCCGCCGTCGTCTGCTAGCACGTCAGCGGTAGAGGAACACCACCAGGACGATCGTGAACAGCAAGCCGAGAAGTCCGGCGATGCCCACGACGACGAAGGGCAGCCACCATGACGCTCCGCCGCCATATCTCCGCCGAGACGACGCCGTGCCCGAGCGAAGGCGCTGACTGGGTGGTGCGATCAGGATATTCGCCTCGGGTAAAGCGGAAGGCCCGCTCGTGTCGCTCTCTTCAAAGATGAGTGCCCAAGGCGAGGCATTTGGGGCGGCGTTGTGGGGTTGATCCACCGAAGGCAGACTGCCCGTCCCGGGATCAGAGAACGGGGCCAGCGCCGCCGCCACCTCCAGCGGTGTCTGAAATCGCTGGTCGGGCGACTTCGCCATCATGCGAGCGATCACTGCCGACAACTCCGCCGGGACATCCGGGCGAATTTCCTCGATCGGCTGAGGCATCTCCTTGGAGTGCCGCACCAGCTTCTCCAGCACAGTCCCCCCGGGAAACGGGACTTGACCGGCCAGCAGGAAATACAGGGTGCAGCCCAGGCTGTAAATGTCCGAGCGAATGTCGGTGGCTTTGGGGTTTCGGGCCTGCTCCGGTGCGAGGAAATCGGGAGTGCCCATCACCTGATTTTCCGACGACGTGTGCGAATCGCCGGCGTCCAGACGGATCGGGCCTTCCGGTTCGTGCAAGCGTGCCAGGCCGAAATCGAGGATCTTCACGATCCATTCCCGATTGCTCCCACGCTGCACCAGCAGGTTCCCGGGCTTGATGTCACGATGGACCAGACCGCGCTCGAAGGCATATTGCAGTCCGACGGCTGCCTGCCGGACGAACTCACATGCTTGCCCCGTTGGGAGTGGACCGTGTTCTTTCACCAGATCGTACAAATTCGGACCGTCGACATACTCCATGACGAGGTAATGGCGATCGCCGGCCTGATTCGCGTCATAAGCGGTGACGATGTTGGGGTGGTGCAACCGGGCCGCCGCTCGAACCTCCCGTTCGAACAATCGGCGAGCACGTTCGGTCTTGACCAAGTCCGGCGCGAGCACCTTCAGCGCGACGATACGCTTCATCGTTTCGTGTTCGGCACGAAAAACTCGCCCCATGCCCCCGCGGACAATCCGATCCAGGATCCGGTACTGCCCAAGGCGAAAACCGTCGGTCCGGCCCCGA
>JAOAAM010000510.1 GCA_026418875.1 Gemmataceae bacterium
GGGGTTGCCCCTCGCCCCGCCGCAACCGTCAGAACCGGCTCCGAAGGATGGCAAACCGGCCGACGCAGGGGTCAAGGACTCGCCGATGTCTCCGCTGGCACCTCCACCGGCAGCGACGGGGAGCGATCCGGCCAAGTCCACGGAACCCAGCACCCCAGCAGTGAAGCCAAACAACGAAACCAAGCAACCGACGAACCCATCCAATGATTCGGGCAAGTCGGTTCCGAAGAGCGACCCGACGCCGCCCTCGCCTCCTGCGAAATCGGACAGCGGTGGCGAAGCGTCGGGCAAGCCGAAGTCAGACATCCCCTGAGGCTGAAGGAGTGTCCGACTCCGGAAACCGGTGGGTTGTTTATCCCCATCGTCGTTCCATCGTCCGCGCGAGCACCGTCAGCGCGACTCGGGCATGACACATTCGGACATTATCGAGATTCACGCGCGAGTTCGCGGAGAACCGTTGCGGCTCGACCAATTCCTCACGCAGCAACTGCCGGACGTGAGCCGGTCGTTGATTCGCCGCGCCATCGACGCCCAGACGGTGACAGTGAATGGCGAACCAACGAAGGCAAGCTACCGTGTCCGCACGGGAGACGTGATTCGGGTCCGGTTAGAACAACCGGCCCACGGCCCGCCGAAACCGGAAGACATCCCTTTGGACGTGATTTACGAGGATGATTACCTCGCGGTGATCAACAAGCCAGCGGGGATGGTCGTCCATCCTGCGAAGGGGAACTGGTCGGGGACGTTGGTCAACGCACTTCAGTTTCGTTTCAACCAACTGAGCCGGGTCAACGGCGAATATCGACCGGGCATCGTCCACCGACTCGACCGTGACACGAGCGGGGCCATCTTAGTGGCCAAGGAAGAGACGACACATCGGGAGTTGGCATTGCTGTTCGAGCAACGGCGGATGTTCAAAGAGTATCTCGCCATTACGGCGGGCGTCCTGGACCGCGACAGCGACTACATCGAAGCAGCGATCATTCGCCACCCCAGCGTGCGGGAGAAAATGGCCATCGCCGACGATGAGGAGGACGAAGACGCGAAGGACGCCTGTACGTTTTATGAAGTGGTCGAGCGGTTCCGCGGCTTCACCTACTGTCGCGTGCTACCGAAAACAGGCCGCACCCATCAAATCCGGGTGCATTTGGCAAGCGTCGGATGCCCCATCCTCGCGGACAAGGCGTATGGCGGTCGGGATCGTGTGACGTTGTCCGACTTGGCCCCCCCGGGCACGGTTCCGCCCGAGGAAGACCAGGTGTT
The DNA here is from genome assembly GCA_026418875.1 of Gemmataceae bacterium. Taxonomy (GTDB): domain Bacteria; phylum Planctomycetota; class Planctomycetia; order Gemmatales; family Gemmataceae; genus CAKZUU01. The sequence goes on from JAOAAM010000510.1 coordinate 1,264, forward strand.
GCTCAGTCGGCAGGCCCTTCATGCCCATCGCATCCGTTTCCGTCATCCACGTCGGCAGGAATGGATGGAGTTTACTGCCCCGCTACCGGTTGACTTCGCGCAGACTTTGGACGCCTTGCGTCGATTCCGCCGGCCAAGATGATGAGTTTTCGGGCTTCCCGCCAACGGCCAACACCACCGCCAGCATGACCAACGCGAATGCGGCCAGAGAGCGAATCGTCAAAGCCTCGCGCAGATAAAGCACACTGAACACGAGGAAAACCGTAATCGAGATGGCCTCTTGCAGTATTTTGAGTTGGGCGCCAGTAAACTTGCCATGCCCCCAGCGATTCGCGGGAACTTGCAGGGCGTACTCGGGCAAGGCAATCAACCAACTGACGAGGATGACAACCAACAGCGGCCGGTGTTTGTATTTCAGATGACCGTACCAGGCGAATGTCATGAAAATGTTCGAGCAGATCAACAGCAAGATGGTCTTCACTTCAGCCCCCGCCCTGAAAACGTTTGCCGGTCCGAGGGCGAACGACCATCGGACCGGCGCAACCACTACTGGTCATTATTTTGCGTCGTGGATGACGATTTTCGCCGACTGCCGGAGTTTCGCGGCGATTTCCTCACGGAGCCGACCGCAGTAAATGTCGCGGACCTCTTCCTTGACATCGTCGAACTTCACGGCCTGCCCCGCCTTCTTCCCAGTGCACAGAATCAAGTGCCAGCCGAATTGCGTCTGGATCGGCTCACTCATTTGATAGGGTTTCAAATCGAAGGCGGCCTTGGCAAACGGCTCGACCATATGGCCCGCACGAGGGAACCAATTCAAATCGCCGCCGTCTCGCTTGGATGGGCAGGCCGATCGCTCCCTGGCGAACTCGGCAAACGCCGCCTCCAGTTGCTTCTGCCGTTCCTCCTCGCGGGTCACATCATCCACGTCTTTGGACAACTTCGCGATGGCGGCCGCAGCCTTGGCCTCGATTTGCCGCCGCATGTCTAGCAATTCCTTCCGAGCTGCCTCTTGAGACGCCGCATCGCCGGCCGGCGTCAGCAGGATATGACGTGCTCGAACCATGCTCCCGTCGAACATGTCCTTGTGTTGATCGAATAAAGCGCGAAGCCTCGCATCGGTCGCCTGGGCCAGGGCAAACTTCTCCCAGCGCAAATCGTTGACGACTTGCTCCAGTAACTCAGCCTCGGTCATTTTCAGGCTGGCGAGCACCTTCTCGTAAGTCTGTCCGTTTTTCTCGATCTCTTTTTTGATCTCAGCCAGCCGCGCGTCGATCTCTTTCTGTTCAACGTGGATTTTCTGTTGAGCCAGGTATTGATCGATCAACATGTTGTCGATCAGGAAGTCAAGGACCTCGGCCCGTGCCTTCGTTCGCTCGGATTCGTCGAAACGTTCCAAGGCCCGCTCGACGGCAGCTTGTGGGATTGTCTGGCCGTTGACCGTGGCCGCCGGCTTGGAAGCTTGCGCAAACGACAGGGCCGGCCCAATGCAGAGAACGGCGAGGGTGCGTGCAATGTACCGAGACAAGGGAAACCTCCTTGTTTCAGGCGACGGTTGCCAATGTTTTTGGACGGTGCGGACATCCATCCGACATCCGCCGCCTATACCTGACTCTCCCTGCCGCGTACAGGGGAATTGAGACGAATCGTTCGAGATCTCGGAATCCGCCCAATGATGACATGCGGTCGTGAACCGGCGGTGGCGGTGGCGACGGCCCGGCGGTGGCGACCACCCAGCGGTGGCGACCACCCAGCAGTGTTGACCACCCAGCGGTGGTCAATGCAACAGACTCATGGCCACCATGTAACCTGCGAGCGCGACCGTCGCCCCCAAAGCCAAGAAACCCAAAGGTCCCATGACCGGGGACGACGCCTCGACTTGATGAACGCCCGAGAATTCGCCGACGGATGGCGCCATCGCGGGATGGGGAACACCAACCCCCGTCAGGCTCGCCGAAGGGATGGCGGGAGACGCCAAACTGGGGAAGCCCTGTGGATGTCCGGCGGGTGTCGGCGAGGGATGTCGGCCGAGCATCGACAACCCAGCGGGCTTTACGCTGGACGGTGCCGACGCCGCGGGGGAACCCGTCGCCGGTGCTGGCAGTCGGCCCAAATTCAATACGGTCGAACTCATCGACGCATTGAGCATCGATTGCCGCGTTGGAAGTTGCAGATGACCGGCCGACGGCGGGTTCTTCGTCTCACCCGCCCCAGCCGTGAATGCCGGTTTCGGCAACGAACCAGAGGATGCCGCCGACGGAGGCGGTGGGGTGATGACCGATTGACCCGGG
>JAOAAM010000579.1 GCA_026418875.1 Gemmataceae bacterium
CCGGGGCAGAGTTCATCGTCGCCCCGACTTTGAACCGGGACACGATTCGAGTGGCCCACCGCTACGACAAGGCGGTCCTCCCCGGGGCATTTACGCCCACGGAGATTTTGACGGCATGGGAATTGGGGGCCGACATCGTCAAAGTCTTCCCGGCTGAGGTTCTCGGCCCGAGTTTCTTTAAGGCGCTTCGCGCTCCCCTGCCGCAAGTCCGAGTGATGCCGACCGGTGGAGTGGACCTGCAAACCGCCGGTGACTTCCTTCGCGCTGGTGCCTGCTGCCTCGGCGTCGGTTCGCAATTAGCCGATCCGGCACGCATCGCCGCCGGCGACTTCGACTTCCTGCGGCAGCAAGCCGCTCGCTTCGTCGAGGTGGTCCGCCAAACCCGGGCGGCCTTGTCGTCCAAGAAGGAGTGACCACATGGCCGACATCGTGACTTTCGGCGAGGCCATGATCCGACTCAGCCCGCCGCAATTCCGTCGCCTCGAGCAAGCCCACTCACTCGACGTCCAGGTCGGCGGAGCGGAATTGAACACGGCGGTCGCGTTGGCTCAGTTGGGACGGAACAGTGCCTGGGTTTCCTGTTTGACGGACAATCCATTGGGTCGGCTGATCCGCAATCGAGCGCGCGAGGCCGGCGTGGACACCCGGCACATTGTGTGGACGAACGATCATCGTGTCGGGCTGTATTTCGTGGAGTTCGGTGCCGCCCCTCGCGCCAGCAGCGTCGTCTACGATCGCCGAGACAGCGCTATCTCGCAAGTCCAGCCCGGGATGTTTGCCTGGGCCGACATTTTTCGTGGATCGCGTTGGTTCCACGTCACGGGGATCACACCGGCGCTCAGCCCTCAAGCGGCGGTCGTCACGCATGAAGCCGTGGAGGCAGCCCGCGCGGCCGGTTTGCGCGTCAGCATCGATCTGAATTACCGGCAGAAGCTGTGGACTCCCGCGGAGGCCGGTCGATGCTTGCGCCCACTGTTGTCGATGTGCGATGTCCTCATCACCACCGAGGAGGACGCGGAAAAAGTTTTGGGTCTCACCGCCTCGGATCACGAGGCTCTGGCCCGGAAATTGGTCAGCGAATTTCCGATCGATGTCGCCGCGATCACCGTGCGGGAGAACCCGCTCGTGTGGCGGAATCGATGGACGGCGTTGGCGTGCCAAAGTGATCAGGTGCACCGCGCCCGCAGTTATGAGGTAGAGATTGTGGACCGGCTGGGGGCGGGCGATTCTTTCGCCGCGGGCCTGATCGACGGATTGCTGGAAGGCGATCTGCCGCGCGGTCTGGAGCTGGGCGTGGCCTTGAGTGCCCTGAAGCACTCGATTCCCGGCGATTTTGCCTGGGTGAGTCGCTCGGAGGTGGAGTCGCTGTTGCGTGGTGGGAACCTGAGAATCAGTCGCTAGGCATCGGCTCTTCGCGGTAGGATGCCAGTGGGCTGGCTCCGGAATGAGGGAACCGCCGGCGGCGAGCAGAATGATTCGATCGACCGGCACCAGAGGAGGGGCGAGATGCCGCTGACACGGGAACAAGCCCGTGAGTTCGACCGACGCGCGGTGACGGAATTCGGCATGCCCAGCCTGCTCCTGATGGAGAATGCCGGTCGCGGGGTGGCGGTGCATCTGCGCCGAGTCAATCCGCACAAGCAGAGAACCGTGATTGTCTGCGGCGGGGGTAACAACGGCGGCGACGGCTTCGTGATTGCCCGACACCTGGACAACTGGGGTTGGCCGGTAAAGGTGGTCCTGCTGGCCGCCCCCTCGGCCCTGCGGGGCGACGCCGCCTCGATGTACCACATCCTCGCCCGCTGCGGGATTGTCATCAATGTCGTGTTGCCCGACTCCGTCCGCTTCGAGGATTACCTGAACGAAGAATTGACGAACTTTAACGACGGCTGGATCGTGGATGCGCTTTTTGGCACGGGACTGCGGGGCCCGGTTCGAGATCCGTGGAACCGAGTCATCGCTGCCATGAACGCCAGCCCCGCTCCGGTCCTGGCGGTCGACATCCCCTCCGGATTGGATTGCGACACGGGGGAGCCGCTCGGGACAGCCGTGCGGGCAGCCTACACCATCACTTTTGTCGGGATGAAAACCGGTTTTCTGAATCCGCAAGCCTTGGCCTGGACGGGCGAAGTCCACGTCGCGGACATCGGAGCGCCACGGGCCTTGCTCCGGGAGTTTCCGCTGGCGGGCGATCCGCCAATCCTCCGTGTGCCGCAGGATGACTCAGCGGCCTGAAGAAACAAAATCAAGGGCGATGTCCAACGCGGGAGTCGAATGGGTGATGGTCCCAACGCTGATGCGGTCGACGCCGGTTTCGGCGACCGCCCGGACATTTTGCAGGTTGATCCCGCCCGACGCCTCCAGCAGGGTGGAGACTCCTGCGGCGTTCCGACGGCGGACGGCCTCGCGGAGTTGGTCGAGGGTCATGTTGTCCAAGACGACGAAATCGGGCCGCTCGCGCAGGGCGGCTTCCAGCTGCTCGGGGGAATCGACTTCGATTTCGAGGGGGACGCCGGGAAACTTGGCGCGAGCCTGCCGGATGGCCGTACCCACCGGGTCCGCGATGGGGCCGAGGGCTGCAAGGTGATTGTCTTTGATGAGGATCATGTCGTGCAAACCCAGACGGTGATTTTGTCCGCCGCCGACACGAAAAGCGTATTTATCTAGGAGGCGCCAGCCCGGCGGAGTCTTCCGGGTATCGAGTAATTGGGTGGAGAGACCCGCGAGTTGGTCCACGAAGAGTCGGGTTTGCGTGGCCACGCCGCTGAGCCGTTGCAGAAAATTCAAGGCGATGCGTTCGGCGGCGAGCAAGGAGCGGAGAGGGCCGCCTATCTGAGCCAATTCGTGGCCGGCTGCCACGCGATCCCCGTCGCTTTTCAGAGGTTGAAAAGTCAGGCGTGGGTCGATGGCACGACAGGTCATGAGGGCGACCGGCAATCCGGCCAGGATGCCGGCCTTTCGCGCCACCACGACGGCCATCCCCCGGGAGTCGGGGGGAAGCAAGGCGAGCGAGGTGATGTCGCCCGCCTCGCCGAAATCCTCGCGCACCGCCAAAGCGATCAAGGCGCGAGCGGCGTCGGATTCATGGCTTCCGAAAGAAACGTTCACGTGATGCACCAAGCGACTCCTTAAGATTTCCCCGCGCTCTTTCGTGAGGCCACTGACTCAACGGCTGTTCGGGTGTTGTATGATGGAGCAAGCGAGGCTGCGATGCGACGAACGATTGTTCTGTTTGCCTTCCTGACCTTGTTCTCCCCAGCGTGGGGTCAATCCCCGCCGAACCAGCGTCCTTCCTTCGGCTCCCCTTGGCCGATGGACGTGATCCGGCTGCGCAATGGCGCGACCCTGAAAGGTCTGATCCTCGACTCGGACGACCACTCCATCCGCATGCAATGCGTCCTACGGGAACCGGGGCGGCCCACCGTCACCTTTCGAACCACAATCACTCGGGCCGAGGTCGATCGGATCGAACGTTTGAATCCCACTCAGCGGATGGAGTTGCAGACGAAATTGCGGCAATTGGATGAGTGCACCGGCGACTCCGAGCGCTGTCGCATGGCTTCCTTGGTCCTGCGACCCACGGGTTGGAACGGCAGCGAGAGCGGGGCATGGCAATATGACTCCGATTTCTTCTCGCTGATCTCCGATGCCCACGAGGAAATCGTCCGCCGGGCTGCCTTGCGTTTGGAACAGATTTACGCAGCGTACAGTCGCTTCCTCCCGCCTCGACATAAGGGTGGGCTGCCGACCAAGGTGTTGCTGCTGAGCGATACGCCCACGGGATTGGGCCGACCGATGCCCGG
>JAOAAM010000773.1 GCA_026418875.1 Gemmataceae bacterium
CTCCTACATAGTGCCGGCCGGATCGAAGAGGCGGAACAAGCGCTCGACGAGGCTTTCTCCCTCAACCCGAATTATCCATTCGGGTTCTTGCTGCGCGGCATTTTCCGTGAGGACGAAGGGGAGTATGAAGGGGCCGCGATGCTTTACCGCAAAGCGGTCGAACTTTATGCACCCGATGCCCACGAACAATTGTCCTTCCTTTTCGAGCGGATCGGGAACTATGAACTGCGGCGGAACCATTTTCTGGCCGCACGCTACGCCTTCAACCAGTGCCTTCGCCTGATGCCGGACAATCAGGAGTTGCGCGAGGCGTATGAACGGGCCTTCGGCGCGGAGAGCTTCGCGCCGGAGATCGCCCGGCAAGACCTTCGGCTCCTTGGTTATGACCCGAAGCGGCCTCCCGAATGGAATGAAGCGGTCGCCAAGGGCAATTCCGGCCGACTCTCCGAAGCCGCCAAATTTTTCGAGAAGGCGAGCCAACAGCCGAAAGCGGATCCACTAGCGTGGTACAACGCCGGCTTGTTGCGAGCCTGGATGGGAGAGAATGCCAAGGCCTTGGAGCACTGGGAGCGCTACATCGACAAGGAGCGCGACGAATCCAAGGCCGTTCCGGTCTCAGCCCTCATGCAGATCCTGATGATGGGTGAGGAGTTGCTGGACCGGACCGATTACGTTCACTACCGTCTCGATGCTCGCCTTCGCGATCCCCGCGCCGTGGTCCGGACCATTCAACAGTGGATCAATGAAAACCGATTCGCCCCCATGCAGCACGATCCGGAAGAGGGCATGATCACTGGCTTTGTCTTGCAGGAGTCCTCGGGTTTGATCGGGGCGGCGGCCCCCATCGCGCTGCCTGTCGCGGGTATCTTGACCCTGTTCCGGGACCAGATTCGCCTCACCGCACCCGATCAGGACTCCCTCGATCGGATCTTCCATCAATTTCTCGACCAAGTGGGAGAGGCTGCGATTGTCCCGGCGGAAGGGATCGCACGTCGGCCAGCTCGCTTCAGCGATGTGAACTTGGAGACGTTTGTCATGCCCGTCGGCCGCGATCGGTTGCTCGAATACCCCGAAATGTTTCGTCAACACCTGACGCGTTACTTCGAGGAGGTGTGGTTGAACCGCCCGCTGCAAGCTCTCGGGGGCATGACGCCCAGGCTGGCAGCGGAGCAACCAAATCTTCGACGCCGCTTGCTCGGCTTGATCCTGTTCCGCGAGCAGCTCATGGTTCCCACGCGACAAAAATCCGACGAGGGCGGGCCAAGAATCTCGAAAGAGTACGATTTTCAGAGATTGAGGCAGCTATTGCACTTGGACACCGAGCCGCCGCCCCCCTCCATCGACTTTGCAAGCATGTCCGCTGCCGACCTGGCCGAACTCGACGTCTCGACTCTGACGACGGAGCAACTGGAAAAAGCCTTCCGTGCCGCGGTCGGGCTTGATGCCCGGCCATTGGCCCGGAAATTTGTCGATGCGATCATCTCCCGCCCCGCCGATCCCCAGCGGCCGGATTTGTACCCGTTCTACAAGTATCTCATCGACCAGGCACAAACTCAGGCCGACTGGGAACAAGCGTTGCGGCTGGTCGAAGCCGGGCTACAGGCCGACGCCGAACGCAACCAGGGATTGCGTCGCAACGACTACGAAGTCCGCCGCGCTCAACTTCTCGCCAAGAGGGGCGACGCTGAAAAAGCCGCTGAAACTTTCCAAGCCCTGATCGACCGCGTGCCAACCGAGCCGAAATACCGTGGCACCGCCGCCGAGGCGATGTTGAGCCTTCGGCAAGGGCAACGCGCCTTGAACTTCGCCGAGGGCGGACTCGAGGTGGCCCGGCAGGTCGGCAACCGGGACTTGGAAGCCTACTTCAAGGAGCTTGTCTCCGCGGCCAAAAAACTCGTCTAAGCCCGATCGACTTGGACCTATCGACTCGGACCAAACGACTCGGCCCACACGACTCGGACGATACGACTCGGCCCAAACGACCGCGCCCCGGATGCGTGCCCCCCCGCCAGCCGTTGCCTCGGGTGAAGCATCAGGGGATGCGTCGTCGAACCGCGGCATCAATCGCCACGAAGTTTCAGCCCCAAGGCAGCGAGCTTCTCACGAACTTCGTTCAGCGAGGTCATGCCGAAGTTTTTCGCCTCGAGTAATTCGTCCGCCGTTCGCGAGCACAGTTCGCCCACCGTGCTGATGTTCAGTTTGTTCATGCACTTCCGGGCACGAACCGAGAGGTTCAGGTCCATGACCGGCTTGTTCATAATGGCTTGCTCTTCCGCGCTGAGCGACTGATGGTGGGCGCGATGCGATCGAGGCTCGTAAGCGGCTCCCTGCTCCAGCGATTGACCGATCCGCAGCCCCTTGCTGGCCATGATTTCTCGTAGTTCGGCCAACGACGTCTCGCCAAAATTCTTGCTCGCCAGCAATTGCGCCTCGGTCACCCGGGTCAGGTCGCCCAGGGTTTTGATGTTCATCTTCTTCAGGCAGTTGCGGCTGCGCACCGACAACTCGAAGTCCGTGACCGCGATGTCCATCACCTGCCGGAAGGCAGTCGTCGACTGATCCTCCTCGGAGTGGTAGTATTGGGTCGTCGAGGCTTGAGCGTCTTTCAGGAACAACCTGGCTCGTTCACGGGCCTGTTCGTCGCCCAAGTGCGCGCGAAGGATTCGGCTGTAGCACTCCGCCGCCTTGTCGTAACGCTCGTTGTCTTCGTAGAGCACGCCGAGATTGTTGACCGCGGCGAGATGGACCGGCGGGTGCCGCAAACACGCTTCATACAGGCGGATCGCTTCCTCGTCGTTGCCCGCCAGGTCATTGATGTAGCCTAATTGGAACAGTGCTCCAGTATGAGCCTGATCCTCTTGGACGGCCTTTTCCAAATGCTGAACCGCCTTGTTTCGATCCCCCTCCGCGAGGGCCACCATCGCGACTTGGTAATGGTACTCGGCAGTGTGACGAGAGGATTCTTCCAGCTTGGCGAGGATCTGCTTGGCCTCTTTCAACTCGCCGCGCATGCGATGGACCGCCGCCCGTTGAAGCTGGACGAGGTTGGCGGCATAACCCGACTTCTCCGACTTGTCGAAAGCCTTCAACGCGTCGTCGTATTGCCCCTGCGATGCCAGAAGCCGCCCCAAGTAGAAATTCGCGAGTGCCCCATCGGCATGCTTCAAATGGTCGATCGCCGCTTGCGTTTGTCCCTGAAAATAGCGGACGATCCCCAGCTTCAGGTGGAGATTCTTCTGAGCGGCTCCCGTGGCGCTATCCAATTTCTTCGCCAAAGCTTCGCCTACCTCACGCAAGGTTCGGTACTGATTCCCCCCTTGCGCCAGCCCCTCGCGTAACTTGGCAACAGTACCCGCGTTGCACTCCTCGCGTTCGACAAGGAGAGCTTTCAAATCGATCAACGGCTCGGCCATGGATTTTCCTCTCCGTCTCGCTCACGGAAAGTTCGACGCTGCGGATGGACTTTGGCTAAAGGTGAAAATTGTAAAAACGATCCCCCCGAACGGCAATCCTTCCCGAAAGGGAACCAAAGGGAACAAAGGGAACTTTCTCTAAATCGACGCGGCTGCGGTTGTTGCCTGACACTGCGGGTTCGGCGAACGGCACCCGGAAACCCCAGCCGTAGAGTGGCAGCGACCAGATGTTTCCCTCAAGGCGTCAAGTCGGCACCAAGCCGGCACCGGGCGACCGATCCTGGACAGGTCACTGCCTCTGAAAATACACCTTCAGTAACTGCTCTTTCAACGAGCCGTGGGCTTCGATGGCCGCGCGGAAGTCTTCCTTTTTCAGCGTGAAGGTGTCGGTGTCTTCCCGAGCGACCACCGTGGCATTGCGAGGCTCATCGGTCATGAGTGCCCGCTCGCCGAAAAAGTCACCGACGCCGAGTCGAGCCAGGGTATGCTCGACACCATCGCGGGTTTGCAACACATCCACCGAGCCGGAGGCGATCAGGTAGAACTTGTCGCCCGGATCGCCCTGACGGATGATTCGAGACCCGGCGGGGAAGCGTTCGCGGCCCATGTGGTCGGCCACTTCGGCCAAGGCGTTCGGGTTCAATTGGGCAAAGGCCGGAACCTTGCTGAGGAACAACGCCGTCATCACCGATTCCGTCACGACCACGTTGGATTTGATCCGGCCATCGACCATGTTCACGATGCGGCTGGCCACGTCCAAAATGCGATTATCATGCGTGACGATCAAGCTGGTGCAACCCTCGGCCGACAGCTCTTTCAGGTAATTGACGACATCTCGCCCGGTTTCGGCATCAAGGGCCGCGGTCGGCTCATCGGCGAGGATGAGTTTCGGCCGATTCACCAAGGCCCGCGCCACAGCCACACGCTGACGCTGACCACCGGAAAGTTGAGCCGGTTTGTAGTGCAGGCGATGGCCCAAACGCAAACGCTCCAAAATACCGACGATCCGCTGCCGATCGTCCTTCACATCGTGAAGTTCCAACGCCATGCGAACGTTCTGATAGGCCGTTAGAGCCTCCAACAGGTTATGACGTTGGAAAATGAACCCAACACCGCGGCGAGCAGCCACCAAGTCCGGCCCCGACAGCCCGAATAATTCCCGCCCGTAAATACGAATGCTCCCCTCTTGCAACGTCCGTAGCCCACCGATCAGGGTCAACAGGGTGGTTTTTCCGGAACCTGAAGGTCCCGTCATGATGACGATCTCGCCCGGCTGAATCGTCAGGTGATTGTCGAACAAAACCTGATTGCGTGCCTCTCCCTCTCCGAAGAAGTGATTGACGCCCCGGATTTCAACCGCCGGACTTGAGTTCCCCGGCGTCTTACGGGTATCCGTAGTGGCGGCCAAAGGCGGTTCCATCTCTGCTGCCATCATGGTTACACGATCCCGTCTCTGCCTGATTGAGGCTTCCGGTTGGAACCTTCAGAACACCTCCGCGGGGTCAGCCGTGCGAATCCGCCGGACTGCGAGCACCCCCGACACGATGCACATCGCCACTGTCAACAACAGGATCAACATGCCGCGTCCTATGGTCAGTTGCAAGGGCAAACCCGTTTGATCGGCAAGGAACGAATACAACGGCCAGCCGACCGCCAAACCGACGATGAAGCCTAACATTGACAACCACAGAGCTTCTTGAATGACAATCCCGTGGACGTAGCGGTCGTCATATCCAATGGCCTTGAGCGTGGCAAATTCCGAGAGGTGATCCGTCACCTCCGTGCTGAGGATTTGATAACATATCACCACCCCCACCACAAAACCGACAATCAATCCTAACAGAAAAATAAATCCAATCGGCGTGCTCTCAGACCAGAATGCCTCTTCTTCCTCAATCAATTCGGAGCGGCTGAGGACTCGCACATCGTCCGGCAAGAGGCGGCGGAGGCGTGAGACTACATCGTCCACATCCGCGCCCGGGGCGACGGAGATTAATCCGAATTGAGCACGTTCTAGTGCGAAATGCCCGCCGCTGAGAGTAGCGAGATTGTCCGCCGTCATGAGCAAGGTGCCATCGGTCGTGAAGTCGGTCCCCAGATCGAACAGGTCCACGATGCGGATTCGAATCCCGGCGATTTCCCGCTCGATACCTCGGGGTGCCGGGCCGCCTTCGCGCCACCGGCGGATTGCATCGTACATCGGCTTCGATCGAACATCCAAGGCGGCGGTGTTCGCCGCCATGAGGCGATCTTGCAGGCTGGGAAAATTCGGCAGGGCCTCGACTCGGATCGGAGGCCGTGCCTGATCCGGGTGGAAAGCGAGCACACGGATGGGCCACTCCGGCACCTCATCCTCGTAATAGCCCGCGTTCCGCCAGACGAATGGGAAATAACGGATGTAGAAAGGGCGAGCTGCCGCCACGCCCTCAACTCCGCGGGCTTGGTCGATGCGATCTTGCGGGAAGCTCTCGATGTCCGTGATGGTGGACATCGTGGAACTGATGATGAAAATGTCGGCATCCAGCATGCGGATCATCGCTGTCTGGCTATCCATCAACGCGCGCCAGAATCCGACTTGAACTAACATGAGGACGACGGCAAAACTAATACCGAGTATGGACAGGACGAAGCGTGGCTTGTGATGGGTCAGATTCAACCAGGCGACCGGGATACGTTTACTGAAGATGAACATCTCAGAACAACTCCGCCGGGTCGGCACGATGCACTTTGCGGACTGCCAGGATACCGGACACTGAACACATCCCGATGGTCAATGCAAGCACGAACAGGGCACGAAACAAGGTCATGACGATGGGCACGCCGGTGGCATGAAGTGCCAGCCGGTACAATCCCAAAGCGCTTAGCAGCCCGGGCAGGTAGCCCAGCACGGCGATCCACACGGCTTGTTGCAAGACAACGTTCGACAGGAACCTCGGGCCGTAGCCCATCGCCTTCAGCGTGGCGAATTCATGGAGACGATTGGTGATGTCACTGGCAATGACTTGGTAGACGAAGACGACGCCCACGATCAGTGCCACGCCGACTCCCAGCCGGAAAATGAAACCGATCGAGGTCTGTTCGACCCAATGCCGCCGCTCGCGCTCGCGGATTTCTTCAGCCGTGTGGGCCGTCACATCGTCCGGCAGGATCGCCCGCAGTTGGTTGGCAACCAGATCGGGATCGGCATCGGGCGATAACCGCACGAGGCCCAAGCTCACCCGAGTCGGGGGGTAGGTCGGGTAAATGCGGAAGAAGGTGAGGTCGCCGACCAGGATCAGCCCATTCGCCCCGAAGCCGGTGCCCAACTCGAACTGGCCGACCAATTGAATCCGTTGCGGACCGACTTCGACATCATGCCCAGGGCTGATGTTGCCGAACTCCTCATGCGAGCGGCGGTCGACCAGGGCATGTCCCGGGATTTGCAGTCGTTGGCCGTGTCGATCCACCACCTCACGCAGGTTTTTGCCGCTGGCCCGGAAGACGCCGTCCTCCGGGCGCAGGCCGACGATCATGATGTTCTGTGGTTTGTAGGCATATCGAGGCGGGGCATCGGCGTTGCGCCATGGCCCGAAGGCCTGTCTCTTATACACATCT
>JAOAAM010000808.1 GCA_026418875.1 Gemmataceae bacterium
CCGCCGGTCGTCGGGTGCTCGGGGGTCGCCGATGATTTTTAGTGCTGACTCGAGCGCGCCTGGATGGCCGACCCGCACGCCCAAGGACAGGTGGCGGGCGGCCGCATCGCCTTGCAGGGCTTCGGCGATCGCGGTTCGCAAATCGGTGGGCAGCTTGCTCGCCGCGCGGCCGGCCAACCCTTGGCCCAAGCCACGCAACACTCGATCGGCGTCGGCCGAGGTCGGGGCCAACCGCAACAGGGTCGTGCAGGCCGATAGATCGTCGGGTGTGCCGCCCATGGCCCAGCGCTGACTCAACCGTTCCAGCAAATGGGATTGGACCAAGGCAGTTCGCCACAGCGACTTGTCCGCAAGCGCCTGGAGGATGAGTTCGCGTCCTTCGGCCCGCCCCGCATGCGCCTCGATGGCCCACCAGAGAAGCAGCGGGATGAACGGATCGTCGGCCAACTCGTCCCGCCGGGCGAGGGACCAACACAGAGCAAGACCGTCGCGGGGTGGCAAGCGCTTCGCGGAGCTGGCCACCTGGCTGAGGACTTGGCGATCTTGCTCGGCCGGTAGACGCCGCAGCACGTCGGCCAATTGCGGCAAACTTCGCCGATCACCCTGCAAGCGGACGATCCACTGGCGAACCGCGGGATTGGGATGCTCCCATGCGGTTTGCCAGTTCTCGTCGAAATGCGGATCGAGCAAGTGCAACGCCCAGAGGGATTCGAGAGCCAGTTGGCCGGTGTTCTCACGCAGCGAACGACGCAAAGCGGGAACCACCGACGCATCCCCGCGATCCGCGAGGACCCGCCGCGCCATGTCGCGGAACCAGCGATTCGGGTGGGCCAACAACTCGACGAGCTGATCGGACGATTTCTCGAGCAGGTTGAAACGGGGGATCGGGGTCGAACCGACCGAACGGATGCGGTAGATGCGGCCGGATTGCCGGTGCCAATTATCCCGTGGATCGACATGACTGATGCGGTTTTCGTAGAGGTCGGCGACGTACAAAGCGCCGTCCGGCCCCGCCTTGAGGTCCACAGGTCGGAACCAACCGTCGGCACTGGTGAGCAGGAACGGTTCTTCGACGGTGCGGAAGGTCGAGGCGAAAGGTTCCAAACGGGTCACATGGATGCGTCGTTGAAGCGGGCTGGGACCGATGATTTTGCCGTGATATTGCTGGGGAAGCGAATCGCCGCCGTAGACGATGAACGTGTGGGTGAGCCGGTCGGCGTTGCCGGTGTGCGGCATGTGATCGAAGAAACCGAAGGCGAAGGGGTTGGTCAAGGGGCCGTGCTTGCCCCACGCTTTGATGTAATAGCCGCCTTGGACGTAATGCAGCCCACGGTAACTGCCGTGGTTCGTGCCGGAGTAGAGCCGACCCTGATCGTCGAACACCACGCCGAAAGTGTTCCCTCCGCCCTCGGCGAAAATTTCGAACTCGTGAGTTTTGGGGTGATATCGCCAGATGGCCTGGCCGAGAAAGTCCGTCGTCGGGCGATCGGGGTATCGTTCGACGCGAACCTTGGCCGTGCAAGTGCTGCCTTGCGCGCCGTAGATCCAACCGTCGGGTCCCCAAGTCAGGGAGTTCATGACGGCGTGGGTGTCTTCCAAGCCGAAGCCGGAGAGATGCACCTCGGGATCGCCGTCGGGTAGGTCGTCGCCGTTGCGATCGGGGTAAAAGAGCAGGTACGGCGGGTTGCTCGCCCAAACGCCGCCAGCCCGCACGATGGCGGAGGTCGCGATGTTCAGCCCCTCCACGAAGGACTTCACCTGGTCGAACCGGCCATCACCGTCGGTGTCTTCGTGGATGGTGATGCGATCCCGTCCGGGGAAGTGCTTCGGCGGGGGGGGAGGCACCTTGTCGAACTTGGCCCGGATATAGCGGTCATGTTCCACGGTTTTCAAACCAGCGGGGAAAGGGTATTGCTCGTAGTTGACGACCCACAAACGGCCGCGGGGGTCGAAGCTGAGGTGGACCGGCTGGCGAACGATCGGTTCGGCTGCCACGAGATCGACCACGAGTCCGTCGGCGGGTTGCAATTTTTTCCACGATGCCTCTGGGGCGAGCGGCTCGCCGCCCGCGAGAGGGGCGTGGAGCCGTCGGAGGGCTTCTTC
>JAOAAM010000813.1 GCA_026418875.1 Gemmataceae bacterium
GTCATCACCGTGCCGGCTTACTTCAATGATGCCCAACGTCAGGCCACGATCGACGCCGCGGCAATCGCCGGTTTCGAGACCGAGTGGGAACTCGAAGATCCGAAGACGGGCAAGAAGAACAAGCAGCGCATGCGGATCATCAACGAGCCGACGGCGGCCGCTCTGGCTTACCACCTGGACAAGAAGAAGGACGCCAAGATCGCGGTCTTCGACCTGGGCGGCGGGACGTTCGACATCTCGATCCTCGATGTCGGCGAAGACGGCGTGTTCCAAGTGAAGTCCACGAATGGCGACACGCACTTGGGCGGCGACGATTTTGACAAGGTGATTATCGATTGGCTCGCGGAAGAATTCGCCAAAGAGAACAATGGCTTCGACCTCCGCAAAGAGCCGATGGCATTGCAACGCCTCCGGGAAGCTGCGGAGCAGGCGAAGAAGGAACTTTCAAGCGTCACGGAGACGACGATTCGTCAGCCGTTTATCACGTCGATCAACAACGTGCCCAAGCACTTGGAGAAGACGCTGACGCGGTCGCAACTCGAGCGGATGACGGACCACCTGCTCGAACGTTGCCGTGGTCCGGTGATGCAGGCGTTGAAAGATGCCGGCTACCGACCCTCGGACATTGACGAGGTTGTGCTGGTGGGCGGCATGACCCGTATGCCGGCGGTGCAACGGCTCGTGAAAGAGATTTTCGGCAAGGAGCCGCAACGGGGCGTCAACCCCGACGAGGTGGTTGCTGTCGGTGCCGCGATCCAAGGGGCCCAGTTGCTCTTGGGCAGCCAATCAAACTTGCTGCTCATCGACGTGACCCCGCTGACTCTGGGTATCGAGACGCTGCACGGTCGGATGACCCCGCTGATCCCAAGGAACACCGCGATCCCGAAGCGGGCCAGCGAAATCTTCACCACGGCCAGCGACAATCAGACCACGGTGGAGATCCAGGTGTACCAAGGCGAACGTCCGATGGCGGCGGATAACAAGAAGATCGGCAGCTTCTATCTCGATGGTATCCAGCCAGCGCCGCGGGGCGTGCCGAAGATCGAGGTCACCTTCGATATCGACGCCAACGGCATCCTCCACGTGTCCGCCAAGGACTTGGGCACGGGCAAGGAGAACAAAATCCGCATCGAAAACTCCAGCGGCCTGAGCAAGGAGGAAATCGAGCGGATGACGCGCGATGCCGAGCTGCACGCCGAGGAGGACCGGCGGAAGCGCGAATTGCTCGACGCCCGGAACGAGGCCGACAGCGCCTCGTGGCAGATCGAGAAGATGCTGCGCGATGCCGGTGACCGCATCAGCGAGGCCGATAAGGCTCCGATTCAAGCGGCGATCGAGAAAGTTCGGCGGACGGCCCAGGGCGAAGATGTGTCGGCGATCAAGCAGGCCATCAACGAATTGACGCAAGCCGCCCAAGCGATGGCCGCCCATCTCCAGTCGCACGGAGCCTCGGCGGGCACCAGCCCGAACGGGAGCGGCTCGGGTACCAAGAGCGGCAAAGGCAGCGATGACGTCATCGATGCAGACTTTGAAGTGAAGAAGTGATCTACCCTCCGAAGCCGGGCGGGTTGTTCGACCGATGGGGACCAGGATTTCCCACGGCCGACCCCGCCCGGTTTAACTTTTGATCGGGTATCTGCCGATCTTCACTGGATGGCATCGTCGCTCAAGGCTGCGTTGACATTCAGGACCGACGGCATGGAACCGCAACAAGATGTCGTTTGGCGCAAGTTTGCTGTCCGTCGGGCATTCCCGGTCTCTTCCACCCTCTCCGCCGGACTGCACTTCCTCGTCATCGCCACGGTCCTCAGCGGTGTCATCACTTGGTTAAGCCGAGGCGGTCACGAATTTGTCGAATTTGAGCCGGTCATCGTTCTCGGCCCGCAAGGTGGGGGTGATTCCGGCTCGGACGAGCGAACCACCCTCGGCACCAGCCCGATGACCACCGATCAGTTTCAAGTCGTCGAGACAAATCGTCGCCCCGTGCCCCAAGTGTCGGCTCAGCCAGAAGTCGAGCCGACCGTTTCGGAGCTACCGCATCCGACCCAAGAAATTCCCGACACCGACTTGTTGGCAAGACGGCTTCAAAAGCTCAGCCCCCTCCCGAACCTTCAAGCCGCGGTCCGTGGGCTGCCCACCGGCTCTAAAGGGCGAGGCGGAGTCGCGGCCGGTGCGGGTGACGGTCAGGGCCGAGGGGAGGGAACTGGCGCGGGTGATGGTCCCGGCGGCCGTCTGACGACCAAGCAAAAACGGCAACTCCGTTGGCATCTGCTCTTCAACATCTCCAACGCTGCCGACTATCTCGACCAACTGCATCGCATGAAGGCCATCGTGGGTTTCCAATTGGCCGACCGCTCGATCCATTTGATCACCGATCTTCGGAAGCGACCGGCGG
>JAOAAM010000015.1 GCA_026418875.1 Gemmataceae bacterium
TTTGTGGATGACGGCAGCCGGGACCGTACCTTTCGCCGGCTCTGTGATCTGTCCATCCGGGATCGACGGGTGAAGGTGATTCGGCTTCGGCGGAACTATGGCCAAACCGCGGCCCTGCAAGCCGCCATCGACCATTCCCAAGGCGATGTGCTGGTGACGATGGACGGCGACCTGCAAAACGATCCCGCGGATATCCCCGCCCTGGTCGCCCACCTGGGCGATGGCTTCGACGTGGTGTTGGGACAACGGGTCGATCGGAAAGACGGCTGGTTGCTGCGGAAGCTGCCCAGTCGTCTTGCGAATTGGCTCATCCGCCGAGTGACCGGCGTGCCGTTCCGCGACTTCGGCTGCACCCTCCGCGCTTTGCGTCGGGACATCGCCGAGTCGTTGCCGCTCTACGGTGAAATGCATCGGTTCGTCCCGGCGTTGGCCCAATTCGGCGGAGCCAGGATCACGCAAATTCCCGTGCGCCACCACCCACGCCGGGCCGGCAAGACGAAGTACGGCCTGTCCCGGACCATTCGCGTGCTGCTCGATTTGCTCACCGTGCAATTCCTCAACCGATACGTTGCCCGGCCGATGCACCTGTTTGGCAGTGTCGGGCTGCTGCTGATGCTTTCTGGCTTCATCGTGCTCGCGGCCGCCGTCGCCATGCGCTGGGCGTGGGACATGCACCTGGTGCGAAACCCGCTGCTGTTGCTGAGCGTGATGCTGGAGTTGTGCGGGGTGCAACTCCTCTCGACGGGTCTGCTCGGGGAGTTGCTGGCTCGCACCTACTTCGAGAGCCAAGACAAACCGCCTTACGCTGTCCGAGAGACACGCAACCTTCGGGAGTCCGACCGGCAGCAAATCAAGGCCGCCGCCTGACCTCGCCCCGAGCCACTGCCGGCAAATCGAGGGAGCGGCACGCCGACTCGTTGCCCACCGCCACGATTTCGTCTTGCTGGTACATGTCCCAAGCCTGGGCCAACACCCGACCGGGCAGGCGGGTTTTGAGTGCTTCCCAATCCGTGCGGGTCAGGAACAAGATGGCGGGAGTCGGCACGGCCAGATGCTCGATGGCCAGCCGATCATCGTCCAGCCGTTGCACCTCACGCTGGCTGTAAAAGACCAGGCTGGGTTGAAAATACAGGTAGCTGGCCAGCCGCCATTCCTGATCGCCGCGCTGGAGACCGACGGCGGCGATCAACGGCCGGGGTGCTTTGACGGAATCGAATCGCGGCAGCGTCCAGCCAGCGAAGGCCGCCACCCCGGCGACACACCCCGCCACGAGCGAAACGACAGCGGCCGTGCGAAGACCCCGCCAGGCTAACGCGATGACCGCACATCCGAGTGCCACGAATCCGCCACCCAAGGGGATGAGATCGGCCAAGGCCGGCACCGGTCGGAAGTGGTTCACGCGAATCCCCAGACGACCGGAGGAAAGGGCGAACCCAATCGACAGGATCGCCCCAATCAGGACCAGCCACGCCGCGCTGTAGAGCATTAAGCCCCGGGGTGGCCGATACGTTCCCCGTCGCCAACCGTCCATGAAACGCCCCGTGAGCAGAGCCACGGCGGGATACATGGGCAACCCGTAGCCGGGCAACTTCGTCGCGGACACGCTAAAAAACAGCAGATAGGTTCCGAGCCAGACCAAAAGCAGCCGTACGGCGGCCGAATCGGTGCCGCACGGTGAATCCGCACGTCGATCCCGCCAGGCACAGCCTAGAGTGGGGAGGATCCACACCGACCAAGGCGCGAATCCCACCAATAGAAACAGGGCGTGGTAGAGCAGCGAACCGTGGTGCGAATGATCGGCGGACAAATAGCGTTGGACGTTGTTCTTGAGAAAAAATCCCCGGGCAAATTCGCCACGGGTCTCAATCGTCACCATCAGATACCACGGCATCGTGACCAGTGCATACGCCGCGATGCCCCAGAGCAAACCGCGATGGCGGAGTATCCGCACGTCTCGTTGCCAAATGAGGAAGAGCAAAACCGCGAGGCTGGGGAGCAAAAGACCCACCGGTCCCTTGGCCAAGGTCGCCAGGCCGCAAGCGACGCCGAACGGGACGAACCAGGCATGGCGCGTCGCCCCCCCCGGAACACGAGGGGAGTACCCCCACCAGAAGGCGAGAAATGTCAGCGACGTGCAGGCCAATAGGAGGGCATCGGGATTGGCGAACCGCCCCAAGGCGACGACCAAGCCGCTGCTGACCAGGGCCAGCCCGGCTAGCCCGCCCACACTCGCTGAGAACATCGACCGACCCAGTTCATAGACCGCCCCACCGGCGAGCAGAGCCGCCACCACCGACGGCAACCGAGCGCCGAATTCGCTCACCCCGACCAGCCGATACGCCCACGCCTGACACCAGTATTGCAAGGCCGGTTTCGCATCCCGAAGCCGGAAGTTGAAACGGGGCACGACCCAATCGCCCGACTCGTGCATCTCCCGGGCGGCTTCGGCATTCAACCCCTCGTCGATGTCCCATAAGCTGACGCTGCCGAGATTCGGCAACATCGTTTGCGCCCAAGCCAAGAAGAGAAGGGAATAAAAGATCCGTCGAGAGCGAAAGGCGGCATCCATTCCGCAGATCCATGTTGGCCCATCTTGCCACGGCCCAACGATACACAAGTCAGCGATTTTGGGGAAGAGAGGATGTGACGGCCAACGTGTCGGCGTTCGTCTCATCGGGCCGCGGGGGCAAACTCGCCACGAACCCAAAGAGCCAGAGATACTGGGTCAAATAGAAATAGTTCGGATACCCCTGGGTGTGCAACAAGCAAAAAGCCAGCAGGGCCGTCCCCAACCCCAAGGCCGAGGCGGCGGACTCTCGCGGCGTGACGAGGCCAATCGCCCCGATCACTGCCAACGCCAGCCCCCAGCCAACTTGTCGCGGCAATTCAATCCCGCACTGGTGATGCAGGAAGCTCGCCACAGTGATCGAACCGTACTGCACCGGCCGTTGCAGGTGCTTCCACAGGACAATTTCCAGGAATGCGGACGGTTCGGCGAGAAACCAAGGCAGCATCAGCAGCAAACCGAGGCCGATTCCGACCGCCCACAGCCGCCAATTGCGACGGTGTGCCACAGCGAGCGGCCAGAGCAACGGTAGGCCGAATTGCTTGCCGGTCAGTCCCAGACCAATGAGCAGGTAGCCGCCGCGCCGAAAGCCCACCGCTGGGTCCGCCAGCGCCAATCCCCAACCCAAAAGAGCCGCGAGCATCGGCTCATACCACGCCTGCTCGATGATGAAGGGCACCCGCACCGCATTCAGGTGGGTCGCCATCGCCACGACACCCAGCGCCTGTCTCTTATACACATCT
>JAOAAM010000105.1 GCA_026418875.1 Gemmataceae bacterium
TGCGACTTCGGCAGCCTCGGTGATCCGGCCGATGATGCCTATCACGTCGCCGTCCCGGAATTGCCCAAGCCTCTCGTCTTCCTGAAGCCGGACTTTCCCGCCGAATTCATCTTCGACCGACGGATCACAATACCGCAGGCAGTAGTACCCACGGTAGTGCCGCTCCAGCACTCCTTGCAGCCAGCGACGGTCGGGGTCGTGACCAAAGTTCCCGGCGACGGACTTTCTTGGCGGACCGGTCACGCTCGCCATCGGCGACTTGGCCGCGGCGGTGCTCATCGACGGCAAACTTGTCACGCCCACCATCGGCAACGTGGTCCCGGCGGCGGTCACCTGCGGCACTCCGTTCCGCGAGGTCGAATTGTTTCGCTCTTCGCTCGACGACTGCGGATCGAACGGCTGGTCCTGCGGCGACATCGGGGCGATCGGCCCATCGAGAACCAAGTTCGCCTCCGTTCCCGCCTTCGCCTCGCCCTCGACATTGATGATAAGCCCATGCGGCAGTTCCACCACAGGCACGGAATCTCGCGCGGATTCCGAGGGCGGCGGCGTAAGAACCGACTCGGTCGATGTCAACACCCCCGAATGCTCGATGACGGATTCCGGCGGCAAAAGAACCGACTCGGTCGATGTCCCCACGGTCTTTTCCAACGATCGAGATCCGGGAGGTGGCGGCAACAGGTCGGGAAGATGGACCGTATCCGACCTGTTCGCGCCTTGGTCCAACTCCGTGGTGTGGCTGCTCTGGCCCGAAGCGCGAATGATCGGCCGCGGCTGCCGATCCTGGCTGAACGGCTCGGTCAACGGAGGCAAGGCGTCGCTCGTTGGCGTCAGTGGCTTCTCGCCGATCGAGGGAGCAAGCGAATTCGCCGGCTCGATGGCCGACTCCTCCACGCCATTGGACGGCATCGGCGGCTTCTGGGGACCGCGGCGTGCCTGCATCTCCGCCAAAATCGTCGCCGAGTCGCTCAACGTCGGCTTGTAATGAAGCAACACCGGCGAGTGGGCAAATGGCGGCTTCCGCTGCGACCAACACCCCAAACCCGCCACGCTCAGCAGCAACGCCCACCATAACGCCCCTAGCATCGGTCGATGCATCGCTCGTCCCCCGATTGACGGCGCACCTCCCCCTGACATCACTCTTCGACCGCCGCCGCCATGAGGGTTGAATCAAAAATGACGGATTTGCCGAAAAACACGCGGCAATTTTTCGGCACACTCGGAAAATTGTCTCAACTTCGCCACTTTCCCGTACTCCGGGTCCGATCTTGCCAATTCCTCGCGCTACCAATTCACTGTCGCGTCTCATCCTCGCACCTGACCGGTGCCCATGACGATGTACTTGGTCGTCGTGAGTTCTCTCAAGCCGCATGGCCCCCGGGCGTGGAACTTATCCGTGCTGATGCCAATTTCCGCTCCCAAGCCGAACTCGTAACCGTCGTGGAAGCGGGTGCTGGCATTGACCATAACGGCGGCGGCATCCACCTCTTGCACGAAGCGCCGGGCCGCCTCCAGATCTTGCGTCACGATGGCCTCGGTATGCCTCGAGCCAAATCGGGCGATATGGTCGAGCGCGGCTTCCAAATCGGGCACCACCCGGACGGAGATGATCAGGTCGAGGAACTCGGCGGCGTAGTCTTCGTCGGTCGCCGGTCGAACGTGAGGACCAGCCCGCATCGTCTCGGGACAGCCGCGAACTTCGACCCCGTGGGCTTGCAACTGATTCACGATGCGGGGTAAGAACGATGATGCCAAGGACTGGTGGACGAGGAGGCTCTCGGCGGCATTGCAAACCCCCGGCCTTTGGCATTTCGCATTCAGGACAATACGCTCGGCCATCTCGACATCGGCCGCGCGATCGACGTAAACGTGGCAATTGCCCCGATAATGCTTCAACACCGGCATGCGGGCTTCGGCGACGACGCGCCGGATGAGGCTCTCCCCGCCGCGAGGGATGCACAAATCGATCTCCTCGCCCCGCTGCAACAACTCGCCGACGATGGCCCGATCCGTGTGGGCGACCAGCTGGACCGAGTGGGGCGGGAGATGGCACTCCTGAAGCGCCTCTTGCAACACGTAGTGCAACGCGCGATTCGTGTTCAACGCCTCCTTCCCACCACGCAGAATGATCGCGTTGCCGCTTTTGACGGCGAGGCCTGCGGCATCGACGGTGACATTGGGGCGGGATTCATACAGGAACAGAATCACGCCGATCGGCACGCGGACCTTGCGGATCTCCAGGCCGTTCGGTCGAACTCCGCCTTCGACGATCTCCCCGACGGGATCGCGAAGGGCAGCCACTTGTCGCAGACCGGCGGCCATCGCCGCGATCCGGGGCCGGGTCAGCGTCAATCGGTCGATTTGTGCCGCGGTCAAGCCGTGATCGGCCGCGGACCGCAGGTCATGCTCGTTGGCAGCGAGGATGGCATCGGCTTCGGCCTCGAGATGATCGGCACAGCGGAGTAACCAACTGTCTTTGACCGATCCTGGCATCGACGCCAGACGCCGGGCGGCGGCTCGGGCCTCGCGAGTCAGCTGCGAACAGTACTGGGCGACATCGGAGAGTGCTTCCACGGCAGTATCTCCCGTCAAAGAGGGGGCGATGCGGCTTGTCGCAAGGCCGTGATGACCTTCACCGCATCGACGGTTTGCGGCACATCGTGGACCCGCAGGATATGTGCCGCCCCCTGCGTCATGGCGAAACAGGCCACGGCGACGGAGCCAACCGCCCGCTCGGCCAACGGCCGGCCCGTCAGCTTGCCAATCAACCCCTTCCGCGACACCCCCAGGCAAATCGGCCGCTGCAAATCCAGAAATTGCGGCAGCGCCGCCAACAGGGCGATGTTGTGGACGTCTTTCTTTCCGAAGCCGATCCCCGGATCCACCACGAGTTGTTCCGGGGCGACGCCGCCAGCGGTCAACTGCGTCACTCGATCACGCAAGAACTCATGGACCTCACGGACTACGTCGTCGTACTGCGGGTTGATCTGCATGGTCTGCGGCGTGCCCTGCATGTGCATCAGGATCGCACCGGCGTTGAATTCGCGGACCACCTGCGGCATGGCGGGGTCGCCGGCCAGTGCCGTGACGTCGTTGATGATGTGCGCTCCCGCTTCGAGACAAGCCCGGGCGACGGCCGCCTTGGACGTGTCGATCGAGAGCAATACGTCGGAGTTCCGGGCCAATTCGCGGACCACCGGCAGCACCCGGCGAAGTTCTTCGTCGGCAGGCACCGGCACCGAGCCAGGGCGTGTCGATTCCCCTCCCACGTCGATGATGTCGGCCCCTTGCTGACGCATTTCCTCGGCGTGAGCGACGGCGGCGGCGGGGTCCAGGAATTGGCCGCCGTCGGAGAAACTGTCCGGGGTGACGTTGAGGATGCCCATGACCAAGGGGCGCTCCAATGTCAAACGACGATCACGGACAATCCAGGTGAACGGCGGCATGGTCGTTCGCTCGATGTTGTTCCAAGTTGTTATAGATTCGCCCAACTACCAGGGGTTCTCCATCAAGGAGACGAGTTGGACCGCCAACTGCTGGTTGGCCTTTTGAATGGCGGTGGTGATGGATTCGCCCAGTTCGGGGAGGAAGCGGCCACGAGCCTCGATCGCCACCCGCGGGACGGGGTCGGCGGCGTTGGGATCCGCAGCGGGGAGCGTCGCCCCACGACCGGTCCCCGGTCGCGACAGGATCTCGCCGGTCCGAACATCGCGCCACACCACCTCGACGCGGATGACGATTTCGCCTTCCCGCACCTCGTTCAGTTGATTCCGGTTGATGATTTGCTTGGGGGTAGCGACGATGGTGCCCAGCAATTCGGTGTCGGCTGCCGCCCGATCGTGAACGATCTTCCACGGCGTGGAGTGCTCGATTTCCTGGTGCACGGCCTTGGTCAGGTCGTATTGCAGATCGCGGAGCGGACCGGCTTGGAACGCCCGGTTCTCGAAGATGGGGACATAAATGGTCCGGTATTGCGTGTCGTGCAACGGGCCGATCGTGTAGCCGAACAGCCCGCGCTGGTTTCGGGGCATGCACGAGGTGCCGGCCAGGAAACAACCCGCCAGCACCCAGCAGGCGAGTGCCCGGCAGGCGAGTGCCCGGCAGGCGAGGGTCGAGCCGGTCGCCCCGGGGCGAAGAGTGACGGTTTTGTGGCGAGCAACAATCAATTTCATCGCCCCATCATGGAACCCGCGGGCAGCGCTAGCGGCGAGGTGAGCCGAGGCCCGTCGCGGTCCTCCTCGATCCCCCAGAATCGGTCCCACCTCTTGCGGAAGCGCAACCAGGGGCTGTCTTCCTCTTGACCCTGCCGCGCCTGCTCTTGCTCGATCAATGGCTGCAAGCGTGCCAAGCGCTCGTCGGCGATCTTCTCGAATTTCGTCTGCGGATAGCGCTGTTTGATTCGCTGGTAGACGAAGTAGGCCGACCCTGGGTGGTTTGTCCGTTCGTAGAACTCAGCCCGGCGGAGGTCTTTCTCGGCCTGAACCGCGGTGACTTCGTAGAGATGCTCGGTCATTTTTTGCCGGCCTTCCTCCGATTGGGCCAACTCGGGGTAGGCACTCAGGGCGGTGTCGATCAGTTGCCTGGCCTCGGCTACCCTTCGCCCATCGTACTCCGCCCCCCCCGAGGCCAGCGTCTTGGATCGAATCGCCATCTCGATCGCCCTGGGGGCCAACTCGCTGTCCTTGTGGAATTGCAGCAAGGCGGTGAAGTAGTGATCCGCTTCCTTGTAGTCCTCGCGGTAGAACTTGACGAACCCGGCCAGGAACAGTGCCTTATCGGCCAACGGCCCGGTCATGTCGCTGTAATGCACGACCTCGAGGGCTTGGATGGCCCGGCCTTCGGCATCGAACGTGGGCTTCCGCTTGTCCAGATTCACCCGCAACGACGCCGGCATGACGAACGATCGCTTCCCCTCCAGCTTCTCCGCGTACTTGCCCAGCTCTTCGTCGGTGTCCTTCAACCAGAAGACGGCGATGTCGTACAACCGCTGGCAGGCCTGTTGCTTGTAGGCACCGGAGGGAAAGTCGTGCAGAAGTTTCTTGTAGATCGGCTCGGCGGCGACCAGCCGTTCCCGCAGACGTTCGCACTCCGCCTGGTAGAACAATGCCTCCTCGGCGACCGCGGCACTGTTCTCTTTGTTGTCGGCGATGCGTTCGAAAGCCCGGGCTGCCTTGGCGTAGTCCTCCTTGCGGAACAGTTCATGAGCCGCCGCCAACTCCCCGTTGATCTTCGAGGGAGAGGTGTCTTCGTCAGGCCCGGTGACGGCTCGGTATGTCGCGGAATCCTTGCGGAACCACGAGGTCAGCGATGCCGGCAGGCACCCACCGGCCAACAGCAACATGGGGCCGAGAATCAGCCCAAATCCCTGCCGCGAGCGACGGCTGAAATCCGCTGTCCTCATCGCGGTTGTTCTCCTTGGGTGGTTCGACCACCCCAACGCCCCCAGACCCTGCCTCATCCCCGCCGGACTAGCGCCACGACGACAGGTAAGGTGACAGTCGCGGCCTCCGACCCAGCCAATGCGTGATCGCCGACTCGGTCACGACGCGAACCGCTCGTGATTCGGTCGGCCCCGAGCGCCACGCCGTCGGGTTGGCCAATAGCTCCTGCAAACGGTGCCAGACTACGCCGTTCAAGAACATGCCGCCCCGCCGCCTTTCCCGACAACCCGGGCAGATCATCCCCCCGGCCACGGGATGATAGTACAATCCCTCGCCCGGCTTGATCGACCGGCCGCAATCGACGCAGTGGGTCAATCGCGGCCGATAGCCCAACTCGCTCAAAAGTGCCAGCTCAAAACTCGCCACACGTAAACCCAAGCGCTCTCCCGCCCCGCCGAAATCCCTCAACGCTCCGACCGCCTCATCCAACAAGTTCGGGTGCGGGTCGTCGTCCATCGTGCCTTCGCCGAGCAACTCGGCGAGGTAATAGCCGGCGTACAATGCGGGCAACTGCCGCCGAAGCTCGGGAAACCCCTCCAGCACCTGCGCCTCGATCAACAGATCCATCGCCCCCGGGGATTTGCGGATCACGACGATACTGCACCAATTCAGCAGGTCAAGGGCAATTTCAAAATTGGACTTGAGTCTTCGGCCCCCCTTGGCCAAGACACGCAATTTGCCAAAATCCCGAGTCCAGATCGTCGCGAGTCGGCTCGTCTCGCTCCAGTCGCTCACCCGAATGACCAGGCCCTGCGTTCGCTGCATCA
The DNA here is from genome assembly GCA_026418875.1 of Gemmataceae bacterium. Classification (GTDB taxonomy): domain Bacteria; phylum Planctomycetota; class Planctomycetia; order Gemmatales; family Gemmataceae; genus CAKZUU01. The sequence continues at coordinate 6,209 of JAOAAM010000105.1, forward strand.
TCGCTCATGGTCCGCCTCGGCGTCGGTCACGTCGGGAA
>JAOAAM010000148.1 GCA_026418875.1 Gemmataceae bacterium
GCAGATGCCATCGCCGTCTACTACCTCATCGCCACGGCCGAGGCGTCGAGCAACCTGGCGCGCTATGACGGCATGCATTACGGCCATCGCACCGCGAGTCGAGGCGGACTTGTCGAAACCTATTGCCGCTCACGTGGCGAGGGCTTCGGCAGCGAGGTCAAACGACGGATCATGCTGGGCACGTTCGTACTGTCCAGTGGTTATCGCGACGCCTACTACGTCCGAGCCTTGCGGGTTCGTCGATTGATTAAGGAGGATTTCGACCGCGCATTTGCCGAGTGCGACTTGATTGCCGGGCCGACGACACCCACCCCGGCGTTCCGCTTGGGAGAGAAAGTGAGCGATCCACTAGCGATGTACCTGTCGGACGTGTACACGATCAGTGCCAATCTCGCGGGCTTGCCGGCGCTGAGTCTACCCTGTGGCTGGACGAAGGATGGCCTGCCGATTGGTTTGCAGTTGCAAGCACCGCTCTTCCAAGAGGCCCGCCTTCTGGCGGTCGCCCACCAATTGGAGCAAGCGTTGGATCTTCCACGGCGGAGACCCGGCACTAGCGAGTAACCCGAGGCTCGATCCAAACCGCATGTGCCCCGTCCGATGGCCCGGAGCAACTGACCGCCAGCTCGAGGTGCTGCACACCGGTTACGTCGATGACACAGTTTTGGGCGTCGGCCGGGGTACGAACGGGTCTCGACCGCCACAGTTCTTTGCCATCGCCGATCACGCGGAAAGTGCAGGGCGACTCGCACCCGGGGGTGCCGTCGGCCAGACCAACACGGGCGTGGAAGCGGCGGTACTCTCCGTCAAGGAGCACCGTCAAACTGGCCTCCTCACCCCAGCGAGCGGGTGGGTGCATGAAGATCCCGTTGGGTGAAGGTCGGCCTTCGATCTCGATGCTGGTGCCTGGCACGGTGCCATCGGCGAGCGGTGGGGGATAGTAGGGCCAATTCCGTCGAGCCACCGTGGGCAGGGCGCGAAGGAAGATCGTCTCGGAGCTGTGTCGGCTATCCGAGGCCGTCACTTCCTCGCGGGGCGATCGCCAGAAGAGGGCCGCGGCAGCAGATGCCCCAGCGACCCCGGCCAACACGGCCCCACCGGCCAGCGCGGCACTCAGACCCAGCCGGCGGAAATTCTTGCCAGGCCGATTCACAACGACGGCCGCGGTCGCCCTTTGGGTCGCCAGCGGTGTGGTCCGATCCGTCACAACGGCGTTTGGCTGAACCCGCTTCAACTTGCGCGACGAATTCCGCCTTCGTCTCCCGGACTTTTGCTTCTTGCTCGATCGGCTCGATGCACTGCTCCGCAGTCGCCGCTGCAAACGATCAAGTTCATCTAAAACTTTCTCAGCGCTCTCGATTCGCGCCTTCGGATCTTTCTCGAGCAATCGTGCGACAAGACTGGCCAACGGCGGAGGCACCTGCGGATTCAATTGGTCAACGGGAAGGGGATTCTCCACGGCCAAGGCCGTCAACACTGCCATCGTCGTGGGGCCGGTAAAGGGTTCTCGCCCTGCGCACAGCTGGTAAAGGATGCAACCCATGCTGAACAGATCGCTGCGAGCGTCCAACGGCTCACCGCGAGCCTGTTCCGGCGACATGAAGCCAGGGGTTCCCATCGCCAAGCCCGCCTCGGTCAACCGTGCTCCCTCATCGACCGAGCGCACCAGTCCAAAATCGAGTAATTTCACCGTCCGATGCGGCGACTCCAACCAGATGTTCGCCGGTTTGATGTCCCGATGGAGCAACCCTCGGCCGTGCAGAAAACTCAAACCCTCCGCCAATTCCCGACCGATGCGGATGATCTCTGCCAAGTCAAATACGGGGCGTTGCTTCAACCAATCGTGCAACGATTGCCCTGGCAACAATTCCATGGCCAGGTAGGCGATTTCCCCGTACTCACCCGCCTGATAAACGGTCACGATGTGCGGGTGTTTCAAGGCGGCCAAGGCCCGGGCTTCGCGCAGGAAGCGGCGATTGGTCTCGGCGTCGCGGATCTCGGGCTTCAGGACTTTCAAGGCGACCCGCCGTTGCAGTGCGAGATCTTCCGCTTCAAAGACATAAGCCATCCCGCCGGCACCCAGCAAACGCAGGATGCGGTAATTCCCCAGGAAACCCAACTCGGTCGGTGACGAGGCAGGTTGAAGGAAGTGAAACCGCTGCGGGAGCGGAGTGGGCCGAACCTCTCCCTCGGCAACCGAGTAGAACTCTCGGGTGGCTAGGGCTTCGATTTCCGTCAAGTTTGAGCGCATCCACCGACCCCCTACCTGGGCGATCTGGGCACCCTCAAACCTAGCTTAAAAACGGACCGCCGGCGCGGTTGTGACGATTCTGCCGAGGAAATCTATTCTCGCACCAGGGCTTGATAGCGCTCCCGAAGCTGGCGGGTGATCGGCCCCGGC
>JAOAAM010000153.1 GCA_026418875.1 Gemmataceae bacterium
CTCGGGCACGGTCGAACCGAGGCCCCGCGGGTATTGTTCCGTGGCGATCGCCGGGACCCCAAGCAAGCGGCAAGCGTCGAGCAGGAAGGCTACGTTCCGAACCAACGACGTGGCATTGAAGATCTTCGGCAGCAGCTTCTCTTGAATATCCACCACGAGAACCGACGTGGTGTCCACTTGAAGTCGCGCCGGTTCGTTCATGAATCACCAAGCCTCGGCGGTGTTTGGCCGTCGTTGTACCGCGGGACGGCGGAGAATTCAATGTGGGGCCGCAGCGCGCGACGGAGTTGGCGCACCCGGTCGTGGGCTTGGCGCAATTCATCCCGACTGGCGGGCAGGCAGCCGAAGCGCTCTCGGTAATACAACTCGGCGTTCTGAGACGCTAATCCGACGATTTCCATGACATTCGGTCGGTCGGCCCATTTCCGGGCGATTTGATCGACGAATTCGCGCGGCGTCTGTGCCGGCGAAGGCTTCAACCCGTGACGGGCCAAAACTCGCAACATGTCGGCGTAAAATCGGGACTTCGCGTAGGGGGCGGACCAAACACCCCAACGGATCAACCGGGCTTTCAGCCACCGCAGGGCCAACCATCCGGCCGCAACCATGACCGCACCAGCCAACGCCACGGCGATTCGCAAGCGGAACCCTTGGGGCGTCGCCGAGAAGATCTCCCGCCGAAATGTCTGCCAGGCCGTCCGAGCGGCTTTGCCCACGTCGTTGAAAAATTCGTCGCGATTCTCCGGGGTGAATCCGACGATCAAGTTGCGATACAGCTTCTTCGGGTCCAGGTCGAAGCCGAAAAATCGGCTGCTCGCGGCCGTTGCCTCCACCGCGGCCTCGGACGGGGTGGGATCGAGCGTGAGCCAATGCCAGCTCTCATCGCCGTGGTGCATTCCATGTGGTGGGGCGGGCTGCTGCACGAAGATCAGTGCCTCGACCCAAGTGTGCGCGTGGCATTGGCGCACGGTATAACTGCCATCGCCATCGCTGTCGACGCCGCGAAATCCGGTCACGACCTGGCATGGGATCTGCAAAGACCGCAGCATCAGGGCCAAGGCCGAAGCGAAACGGGTGCAGTGCCCGGATCGCGTGTGGAAGAGAAAATCCAACGTCGGGTCGATGGATGGGTGGCGTCGCTCCAAAGTGAGCGAGTACACGTATTCGCCGGAAGTGGACAGGTAGGCCTCGAGTGCTTTGGCCACCTCGTAATAGCGGATGGGATTGATCGTCCCATCGGCGGAACGATCATCGATGGCGGCGGCGGATAATCGCCCCTCCGACACCAACCGCCGCAGCAATGACTCGGTCCACGCTGTCAATTCCGGGAGGTCCGGCGGCCGACGCAGCTCCGTCATCATCGGATTGAGTTCGACCGGGTGGCTGATGTCCGGTGCCGGAGGGGGGACCGTGACTTGCCAATATCGTGTCTTTCCTGGCACGACCTTCTCGCGAATTCTCAGGGTTCCCTCCAAGTCCGAGGACCAAGCCCCTAGCCGCCCATCCGGGTACAAGGTGACCACAGGGATCGCATTGCCCGGTCGATAAACGGGGTCCGAGACGACCGGAGCGGGACCGAGCGGTGCCCGCACGAAGTAGGTGAGGTAGTATTGGTCGGATCGGCCGAAATCAGGAAGCGTGACCTCCCGTGGCATGTCGGCGGTGGCGACGGCTCGGGGCTGTTGCGGCGTGGACGAGCCTCGCGGTGCCCGCTGCCATTCGCCCTTGTCGTAATGGCGGAACACTTGCCCACGCCAGCGTTGATCTGCGGGCAGGTCGTTCTTGGGCCGACCGTCGCGGTAGGCCGCCCTCACCTCGAGCACCACCTCGTTGTCCAAGCTCAACTCGCCGGTGCGGTGCAGGTCCAACTTGGCCTCTTCCGGGGCGCCGCTCTCGAGTTTTCCCTCGGCGGTCGGAATTTGCCAAGTCGCTTGCGATCGCGGCAGCGTCAGAAAGCCGATCAGCGCGACGAGAAGGACAGGGGCCAACCACGAGAGCAATTGGGGCCAACCCGGTGTGCCAACCTCGCGGGGCGAGCCAGTGTGACCTTGATTCTCTCGGTAGAGGAAAAACAGCGACAAACTCCACAAAGCCGACGCCACGTAGAGGAGCAAGAGCAACCCGAAAACGCCATCGTCCGTCATCGCGCAAACCAGCCCGACGCAGGCCAGGGCGATCAGGTGCAGTCCCCAATAATCTGCGGTCGATTTGGGTCGAAGTAGCTTGGCGGGGATGAGGACGAGCAGGACGGGGCCTGTCTCTTATACACATCT
>JAOAAM010000191.1 GCA_026418875.1 Gemmataceae bacterium
AATTGGCTCGCCGGATGGGTGCCACCCTCACCCTCGACGTGCGGAGCGAAAAACTCGCCGATGCCCAGAAAAAACTCGGGATGACCGAAGGCTTCGACGTCGGCTTGGAAATGTCCGGCAACCCGCAGGCGTTTCGGGACATGCTGGCGAACATGGCCCACGGCGGAAGGATCGCCATGCTCGGCATCCCGGAGCAGGAGATGGCAATCGACTGGAACATCGTCGTCTTCAACATGCTCACGATCAAGGGTATCTACGGTCGGGAGATGTTCGAGACGTGGTACAAGATGAGCGTGTTGGTCCAGACTGGACTCGACATCACCCCCGTGATCACCCACCGGATGCCGTATACGGAATACGCCGAGGCTTTCCGCATTATGAAGTCGGGCCAAGCCGGGAAGATCATCCTCTACTGGCGGTGAGCGTCCCATGCGGTGCCGAAGACTTCGGTCGTTGGCCCCACGGGGTTGCCACCGCGGCCGAGGTATCTTCTTCCCACCTTTCACGCCACCCCGCACTTTTTCGATGATTTCCATCGTTTCCATCATTCCCATCATTTCCATCATTTCCATCGTTTCGACCTTTTCACCCGGTCGGAGTCTCACCGTCGGCGCGACGTCGGGGTTGTCGGGGCCGGGTGACGGACGGCGGCGATCGGCGTCCGGGCCGACAGGCCGAAGCGAGCCAGAACGGCATGGGCGAGTTGAACGGCCTTTGATGCCGTCGCATGGACTACCATCATGCTGGCCTCCGTCGTGATCCACCGTTCGCAAGTTTTGGATGCGGCGGGCAGATGTCAAATGTGCCACTGATCGGCGCCGCGGCGGCGTCTGGATTCCCAAGTTGGCGGAGCAAATCCCCGGGGTCGGCGTTGGCGGCGCTGGTGAACCAACCATCGCTTGTCGGTCAAGGCGTTGGGAGCGGGCGTTCGATGGATTCGTCGGATTACGCCCACGTGATCGGCCGTGCCGCTGCTGCGAGGCCGTGACTTTTTGGTTGAATTCGTTAGGGCGGCCGTTGACGGCGGCCTGCGGTTAGGGTTAAATTGGGGGGAAGAACGAGCGGCGACGTTCGCTCGCCGAATTCCTGCCGAATTTGTCCCATTACTACTATCCCGCCGGTACGAGGTCGTGTCATGTTGGTGATTCCGGACGGCTACAGCCGCGACACTTGCGATGGTCTGACCCGCCGCGAACTGCTCCGAGTGGGGAGCTTGAGTTTGTTGGGTTTGTCGTTGCCGACCGTGCTGAAGCTGGAGAGCCGAGCACGAGCCGAGTCGCGTGAATCGGCCGGGGCTGGGTTCGGCAAAGCGAAAAGCGTGATCCTGATCTATCTCCAGGGCGGACCAAGCCACATCGACCTGTGGGATCCGAAAGACAATGTGCCGGCGAATGTGAAGTCGGTCTTCAACGCGATTCCGACGAAGTTGACCGGCGTGCACTTCACTGAGTTGTTGCCGAAGCTGGCGCAAGTCAACGACAAATTCACGATGATCCGGTCGATGAGCTACACGCCGGTGGGTCTATTCAATCACACGGCGGCGATCTACCAGATCATGACGGGTTACACGACGGATAAGGTGAGTCCGTCGGGCCAGCTGGAGCCGCCGACACCGAAAGATTTCCCGCACATGGGGTCGAACATTATCCGGCTGAAACCGCCGGAAGTGCCGATGCTGCCCTTCGTGATGATGCCGCGGCCGTTGCAGGAATCGGGCGTGGTGGGCAAAGGCGGCACGGCAGGATTCTTGGGCCGAGCCTACGACCCCTACACGCTCTACCCGCCCGGCGACGATATGGACATGAACAAGATGGACCGCATCTCGGTGGATGACCTGCAACTCCGACCGGAAGTGACGGCGGAGCGGTTGCAGCGGCGATCCACCCTGCGGGAGACGATCGCCAAGGGGATGCCCGAGGTCGAGAAAGCCGTCGCGAAATACGACCTGGACAAATACTACGGCAATGCGTTGGGTCTGGTCATCTCCGGCCGGGCACGCAACGCCTTCGACCTGAAGCAGGAAAGCGATGCCACCCGTGAACGCTACGGGAAGAACACGTTTGGGCAATCGTGCTTGTTGGCGCGTCGATTGGTCGAAGCTGGAACCCGCTTCGTCCAAGTGAATTGGCCCAAGGTCGCCAATTCGGACAACCACTCTTGGGACGTCCACGTCGATCTGTCCAAGCGGATGAAGAACCAGGCGGCCCCGATGCTCGACGCCGGGCTTTCCGCCTTGATCGCCGATTTGGACGATCGTGGATTGCTGAGCGAGACGCTGGTCGTGGCGATTGGCGAATTCGGCCGCAGCCCGCAGCGTGGCGTGTCGACCAGTGGGAACAACAACAGCGACGATGGCCGCGATCATTGGCCCTACTGCTACAC
>JAOAAM010000212.1 GCA_026418875.1 Gemmataceae bacterium
GTTCGGTCAAGATGGGTAAAGCTGCGGAGGAGTGGCATCATGGGTCGGACAATCGGGTGCATCGTGGCGTTGCAGTGGGCGGCGGTTCTTTGGGCGGACGAATTGCCCCCGCCAAGTGGGGACGTTTTCGTTCCAGGGGCCAAATTGGAAAAACTCTTCACCCGAACCGCACCGATTCGCGGCGGACTGACCGAGGGGCCGGCTTGCGCTCCCGATGGCTCGATCTACTTCTCCGATATTCCGATGGGGCCGGACAAGGGACAGATTCTTCGATTCGACCCTCGGACGGGGATGACCACGGTGTTTGCCGAGAATAGCCGGAAGTCGAACGGCTTGTTCTTCGATGCCCAAGGTCATCTCGTGGCCTGCGAGGGTGCCGACGGCGGCGGCAAGGCTGTCGTTCGCTGGAACATCAAGACGAAAGAACGCACCGTGTTGGCGGATCGCTTCATGGGCAAACGGTTCAACGCTCCCAATGACCTCACGATCGACCGAAAAGGGAGGATTTACTTCACAGACCCGCAATACGTCGGCGGTGAGCCGCGTGAGATCGAGCATTTTGCGGTCTATCGAATCGACCCTGACGGGCAAGTCCATGAAGTGACGAGGGAAACCGAGAAGCCGAACGGCATTGGCCTCAGCCCGGATCAACGCACTCTGTATGTGGTCGATCACAACAATGATCCGCCGCCGGGTTCCACCGACCCGAAGCAGAGAGGTGCCATGAAGCTGTACGCATTCCCGCTGAACGATGCCGGATTCGTCTCGGGATCGCGGCGAGTCTTGTACGATTTGGGCCAAGAGAATGGCTTCGACGGAATGGCGCTCGACGAGCAGGGCAACCTATACTTGGCGCAACGCAGTCTCCGCCGACCCGGCATCCTCGTACTGAACCCGGACGGCAAGGAGATCGGCTTCCTGCCCACGGGGCCATCGCAACCGGGTGCCACGCAACCAGTGGGTCTGCCGAGCAACTGTTGCTTCGGTGCGGGGGAGGAGAAATCCACGTTGTACATCACCGTCGACGTCAGCTTGTATCGAATTCGGACCAAGCATCGCGGTGCCCCCCATGCGTGGGAAAAGTAGGGTTCGGGTCATGAAGTTGGGAATCGTCAGCGACACCCACGACAATACCGCAGCGATCGCTGCCGCCTTGCGACTTTTCGAGGAGCAAGGCGTGTCGTGCGTGATTCACTGCGGCGACCTGACCTCGCCCCAGACGGCAACCCGGTTCCGCAACATCCCCACGCACTTCGTTCTGGGTAATTGCGATGGCCCGCCCGAGTTGATGAGGCCGGCCATCCACTCGGCGTCGGGCACCTATCACGAGTCGGTCGGCCTGCTGGAAGTGGCGGGTCGGCGGCTGGCGTGGACTCATGGACACGATTGGTCGCGGCTTCTGCAACTGGAACTCAGCGGCGAATACGATTTCGTCTTCCACGGTCACACGCACCAGGCGAGGCAGCATCAACGCGGCAAAACTTGGGTCATCAACCCCGGGGCGTTGTACCGCGCCGCACGCTACACTTGCGTGGTGCTGGACGCGACCTCGGGCAGCTTCGAGTTCATGGAGGTGTCACCTGAGGCAACGACGACGGCCCGCTGAATGTCGCGTTTCATCATCAAGTAGACGAGGTAGCCGAGGAAACCCAGAGCCCAAGTATTCATGCGGAAGCCGAAGCTGCCCCAAATCCCGTTGGCTGCCGGGACTCCGAGCCGCGCGTACATCAACCCGAAGATGAACTCGCCGCCGCCGATGCCCCCCGGGGACGGGAAAAAACCTTGGAAAGCCATCCCGGCGGGGACGAAGATGAAGTGATCGGCCAAGCTGGGCAAATGCGGCGTTTCGTGCCGAGGTTGAAACGCCAGGGCCGCGAAAAAGAAAGCCAGCACGGTGAACACGTGGCCGAACATCGACATGGCCAGCCCGCCCAAGACCGCATGGCCCCGTCGCCGATACAACCAGACTGCGAGCCAGAACTCGGCCAACACGGAGCCGAGTTTCGGAATCCACAACAACCGCTGTTTGAATCTTTGGGCACGTCGCTCCGGCAGGACGCCGAGAAAGAGCCAAACCGCTCCGGTCAAGGCCATGAACGTCAACGCTGCCCGGACCGCCCGGCTCATGCCGGCGTGGTCAACCACCGCGGGACCGTCTCGCAGCCACATGCCCCCGCCCCCCGCCGCCATCAGAGCGATCAAGCCCCACAAGCCGACCCCTCGGTCGATCAGGATCGTCGAAATGGCCACCGTCCGCCTTTGTTGTTCCCGCGCTAGAAATGCGGCCTTCAGCAAGTCCCCGCCCACGGAGCCTGGCAACAAAGTGTTGAAAAAGTACCCCACCAGACCCAACCGAAACGCATCGCGGAGGGTGAATGGCAAATCTTGGGCACGCACCAACCAATACCAGCGAACGAACGTCAAGGCGGTGCAAGTGGCGAGGCACATCCCCGACAGGACGAAGAACTCCCATCGATTCGACCGCGTCAGGGCAGATTTCAGACCAACTCCGTCTTCGCCTTCTGGTTCCCAATGGCGAATGACCACGATGGCGAGCACCGCGATGCCCACCAGGTATTTCAGCGCGGGGATGAGCCACTTCTTCCGCACGACGCCAGCCCTCTCGAATTCCGACATTTTCCACCTTGGGCCAAGAAGCGTCCAGCGATGTGGACTGCCGACAACAGGCACAAATTCATCGCCTCGCCTCGGCTGTCCTGCGATGTGCGCGTTGAATCTCCGTTGTGATCGGAGCAGGGATTGATGTGCTAAGTCATCGCCATTTCGACAGGTTCGGTCCATCCAGATTGGCTCGCCCTCTCCCCGCCCGGCGACAATCGGTCGGCCGTCCGGCAAGTTGCATGGAACCGTCACGAACTGAAAAGTTTTCCCGGTTCGACGAGAACCCGGTTTGGCCCGCGAGGAACCGGCCGAGGTTTGCTTGACATCGTGGGGCCACGGGGTAGGCTGGTCGTAACTGAAGAAAAAATGTCCGCAACAAGCTGGGGCGAAGCGTTCCTGGATTGGACCTCCGGGTCGTAACGCATGTGACGAGGAAGCCCATCATGAGCCACAACGACAAAGGAGATTCCCGCGTACCGGACCGGAGAAAGCGGAATATCCCGGTGGCCATTGAGCGACGCAAGGCGAACAGTGCCTGTCTCTTATACACATCT
>JAOAAM010000603.1 GCA_026418875.1 Gemmataceae bacterium
ACGGTGCAGGTGCAAGGCGGCACCGTGAAGGCGGCCTTGGACGAGTTGTGCCGACAGTTTCCCGGGCTGACGGCGAAGCTGTTCGACCGGGGCGAGATCAAGCCTTTCTTGAATGTGTACCTCAACGACGAGGACATCCGCTACTTAGACAACCTCGCCACCATCACGAAGGATGGCGACGAGTTGAGCATCATCCCCGCGGTGGCCGGTGGCTGACGAAGTTCCCGAGGGCGCAGCGGTTTTCCCGATTGTGCCCGAAGAGTTGGGCGTGCATCCGCTGTTGCTCGCGGTGTTGCATGCGGTGGTGTTCCTCGAAGGCTCGGAGGCGGATGTCGTCCACCCCGGGGCAGCCGAGGAACAACTCGAGCTGATTGCCACGCAGTTGCAACGACTGCGTGGGGATGATCTCCGCCGCGTGCGTGAGGACTTGGCTGTCCTCGTAGACTACGCCAAGCACGCCCGGTGGGAGAAAACGGCGGTGCTGTTCTTGAAGTCGTTTTTGAAAAATTTTGGAGTCGAGCCAAACGGCTGATGGGCAGCCCGAAAGGTTGCTCCCGGAAGCCGACAAGCCGAACGATATGTCCATTGAACCGTCATTAGAGCGTTACTCCCGGCAGATGCGTTTCCCCGGCGTGGGTGTCGAGGGCCAGAAGCGCTTGCGGCAAAGCCGCGTGACCTTGTGCGGTTGCGGGGCCTTGGGCACGGTGCTGGCCAACTCCCTGGTGCGGGCCGGCGTCGGCTTTTTGCGCCTCATCGACCGGGATTTCATCGAAACGCATAACCTTCAAAGGCAGGTCTTGTTCGACGAGTCGGACGTGACGGCGAATTTGCCCAAGGCCGAGGCCGCCGCACGAAAGCTGCGCCTGATCAACTCCGACGTCGTCATCGAACCGGTCGTCACCGACATCGACCGCACCAACATCCTCGACCTGGTTGCCGACGCCGACTTGATCCTCGACGGGACCGACAACTTCGAGGTGCGGTATCTCATCAACGATGCCGCGATCAAGCTGGGTAAGCCGTGGGTCTACGGCGGCTGCATCGGCAGTCATGGCCAGACCATGACCATCATTCCCGGCGAGACGCCCTGCTTACGCTGCGTCATCCCCGCCGCTCCTGGCCCCGGCGAGGCCGCCACCTGCGAAACGGCAGGCGTGCTCGGACCGGCGGTCAACATCATCGCCAGCTACCAAGCCAACGAAGCCATCAAAATCCTCACCGGACATCGCGAGGCGATCAATCGCGACTTGATCTACCTGGACATCTGGGACAACGTCTTCAAGAAATTCTCAATCGCCCGGTTGAAGGAACGCGGTAACTGCGTCTGCTGTGCCCAACGGAAGTTTGAATGGCTCGAGGGGGAGCACGGATCGCAAACCACGAGCTTATGCGGCCGCAACGCCGTCCAAGTCTCGCATCGGATCAGCGGTCGGCTCGACTTCGAGGAGATGGCCCGTCAACTCGGCGTCTTGGGGCAGGTGTCCTTCAATCGCTTCATGTTGAAGTTCGCCGTCGATGGCTACGAGTTCACCGTCTTCCCCGATGGCCGGGCCATCATCAAGGGCACCTCGGACGTGGATAAGGCACGAACCCTGTACGCGAAGTACATCGGACACTGATCGAAACTGCCCATTGATCCCCCGCCACGATGCGGCTGCCGCTCAATTGTTCGCCTTGATGCGGCTGCCGCTCAATTGTTCGCCTTGATGCGGCTGCCGCTCAATTTTTCGCCTTGATGCGGCTGCCGCTCAATTTTTCGCCTTGATGCGGCTGCGGCTTGATTGCGGGATATTTTTCCCACGGCAGGTCATGCGGCAGTGCCCGGCTCGATCCCGAGATCGCGGAGTGTGTACAGCGGCCGGAAGTCGTACTTGTGGAGTGCCTCGGCGGCTCCCTGAAGTCGATCCACCAGACAGACGACGCGGGAAACTTTCGCGCCGGCGGCCTCGACCACCTCGGCTGCCCTCAATGCCGACGCCCCGGTCGTCAGAACGTCGTCGAGGATCACGACCCGATCGCCCGCCTTGAGCACCCCTTCGATCAGGAATCGGCTGCCGTGATCCTTCACCTGCTTGCGGACGAAGAAGCCTTCCAACTTTCGGCCGTGTTCATGGAAGCAGGCCAGGGCCGCCGTCGCCATCGGGATCGCCCCGACCTCCATGCCGCCCAGGGCGTCGAATTCGAGGTCCGCCGTGGCGGCGTAAATCAACCGGCCCAAAAGCCACGCACATTCCGAGTGGAACAACGCCAGCTTGCTATTGATGTAGAAGCGGCTTTTCTGGCCCGACGACAAAGTGAAGTCGCCGAACAAGACGGCACGGCTCTTGAAAAGCTCCAGGAATCGGCTGCGGTCATCGGGCATAGAACGTCTCGATAAGATCAACCTCGGGGCGCTTTCCCGAAAGGAGAGGACGACCATGGCGGACAAGTTAAAGGTTTATACCGAAGCGGAGATTCCGGCCAAGCTCGCGGAATGGCAGTTGACCTCGTGGAAACTGGAAGACGGCTGGTTGCGCCGGAAATACACCACCGACGGCTGGCGCAGCACGATGATGCTGGTCAACGCGGTCGCATTCCTGGCCGAGGCGGCCGACCACCACCCCGACTTGGCCGTCACCTGGGCGAAAGTCTGGGTCAAGTTGCAGACCCACTCCGCCGGCGGCATCACCGACAAAGACTTCGCTTTGGCACGGAAAATCGAGGACTGGGTGCTGTGGCGGCCCGAGCCGGGTAGCGTGTTGCAAGGCCAGCCCAAAAACGAGTTCGTCAAGATCGAAGGTTAAGGGGCAAACACCTCGTCCCAGCGCATCAAGCGAGCCGATGTCTCCGTCGCCGAGACGGATCCATCGGCTCGGGTCGTTCGACGCAATCCATGTCCGATGGGGCGTCAGGGCTTGTCCGGGATCTCGATTCCCACCTTGCCGCACTGCTCGCGGATGATGCGACGCAAAGCGGCATCGAACTGCTTCTCCGCCGCCGAGCTATTTTTCTTCTTGACCTCCTCCACATGCCGCCCACGCTTCGCGGTCAATTCACTGATTTGTTTTTGGATCTCCTTTCGCTCGGCCACCTTTTTCTTGACCCATTCCGATCGCTCGGCCGGCTTCAGGTTGCGTAACACGTCCGGCAAATCGTCGACCCGTAGTCGGTTGACGTCAAAATTCGGATCGTCGATGGCCCGGGAAACGATGCACCAATCCCCACTTTGATACAAGGCACCGGCCTTCACGCCGAGCCGCCCGGCAAGGGCGTCAACCCCCGCGAACTTGGCGTTTGAGTCTTGGATCAGTTGATTCATTTGGCGCTCCACGCCGCGTTTCCCATACGGGACAAAGGTGCTGTTCAGCTTGTCATTGAGCTTGGACAATTCATCGTCGAAGGGGGTTTTGATCTGGTGCAGTGTGCGATCGTACTCGATCAGGGCGAACTGCCCGCCGGCATCTCGGGCGAATTTTTTCCAGTCTTCGTTTTCACCCGGCTGGGCGTTACCCCAGTTGCAGTAGATGGTGTTGATGATGACCGACTTTTGTCGGGCGAGTCGGGCCCCCTCCGCGAGCGTCACCTCGGGGTCCTGAGTTGCCGGTTCGTTGCCGCACACAAAAATCAGCCGCAAACCATCGCTCCCCTCAAACCAACGCTGGTCGGTCAGGGCAGCATGGCTGACCCGGGCGACGTATTCCTGACCGCCGTGGATCATCAGCTCGTTCAGCCGTTGATACACCGCGTCCAGGTCATGAGTGAGATCAATTTCCTTACGCACCCAGCCGTCCTTCTCTGAGTAGGACACATGTCCGTAACTGTACAAGGCCACGCGCAACTTGGGCGTTGGACGGGCACGAGCCAGATCGTTCACCAGGTCCCACAAGCGGATTTTGGCGACTTCGATCAATCCCTCCATGGAACTAGAAACATCCAGACACAGCACCACGTCGATGGATTTGCTCTCATTGGCGGGAGCCGCCCGACCGATGCCTGATCCGCCCAACACAAGGGCAAGTGACAACAGACACGAGCTTCGCCATGGCTGGTTCATGACACGATCTCCGGGACCGCAATCCTCTATCAACGGGACGGGGAGAACGTCGCACAGGATTGAAAGAAATTCGGCGACTTTCGGGAAATCCCCATGCGGATTATAACAGCAGATCCCCTTCGAGCGATGTCGGTGATTCGGGAGGGATTAGAATCCGCAATCCGCGAGTCGCCGGATGAGTTGGCCATAATGTTGGACGCGATCCGTCCACAAGCCGAGGCGAACGGCCGAGGGGTTCGGGCTGTTGATCAGGTTCAGGTGGTCGCCCTCCCACACGTCGGTGTGCTCCCCCCAGCGAGCGGATTCGATGGCGACGATGCCGTCGTTGGGGCCTTCGACACGGCTGACGATGGCGTGGGGCAGGCGCCACTTGAGAGTCAGCCAAGGGCCTTGGCAGTGCCCCGCCACCGAGAAGTAGCGAATGCCGGGGACATCCGGCGTCCGCAGGTTGAATTGGGCGCACGCCGCGGGGGTAAGGTCCCGTGCCCCTTGGTAGGGAATCCCCAAAAGTCGGGCCAAAGGCCTGGCCCACGGCTCCACGAGTTGCAGCAGCCATGGGGCGAACGACGAGCCTCGATGCGGTGTGCCGATCGTCGTCAGGCTCAGCACCCGGCGAGCCATCCCCAGGTGCGTGATCATGTAACGGGCATCCAGTCCGCCCATGCTGTGGGCGATCAGGTGGACCGCCTCGCCCGGCAGATTCTGGTCGAGAAAGCGGCGAAGCTGAGCGGCTCGCTCGGCCACACTGCGGGTCGGCGACAAGCGAGGAACGAAGACCCGATTGCCGGCGGACGTCAAGTACCGATCGATCCCGCGGAAATACTCGCGCACCACGAACCGACCCAGCCGGATGCGGTCATACCCGAGAAAACCATGCACCAGAACCACCGGTGCTCGCAGCTTGGGCAGACTCATGCGCGATGGAACCTATCCCCTGTGGTTGAAGAAATTGGCCCCGGCTTGCCGGATCGCTACCATGAACGCCGACGCGGATCACGGCAAGACCACTCGCCGGGCGATTGCCCCGAGGGCCACGGGTTCGCCCCATGATGCCCCCGGCAGTGTCGAAGCCGGGTACGTTAATCTATCATGAAGGATTCGTTATGGAAACGGGAAATTCGCCGCAAACGACACGCATCGGGTGGATTGGCACGGGGGTGATGGGGCGGTGGATGTGCCAGCACCTGATGAATGCGGGTCACCCGGCCACGGTGTACAACCGGAGCCGGGACAAGGCCCAGCCCTTGATCGACGCTGGGGCGAGATGGGCCGACTCGCCGAAGCAAGTTGCCGAGGCCGCGGACGTGGTCTTCGCCATCGTCGGTTATCCTGCCGATGTTCGTGAGGTGTTCCTTGGAGCCGAGGGAGTGCTGGCGGGTGCCCGGCCTGGGTCAATTCTCGTGGACATGACGACCAGTGAGCCAAGCCTCGCCGTGGAGATCGAGGCCGCGGCCCGGGCCAAGGGGTGCCTCGCGCTGGATGCTCCCGTCTCCGGTGGCGACGTCGGGGCGAAGAACGCCACCCTTTCCATCATGGTCGGCGGCCAACGCGAGGCCTTCGATCGTGTCCTTCCCCTGTTTCAATGCATGGGGAAGACCATCGTCCACCAAGGGCCGGCCGGCTCGGGACAGCACACCAAAATGGTGAACCAGATCCTCATCGCCTCGACCATGATCTCCCTCTGCGAGGGGCTGCTGTATGCGTACAAGGCGGGGCTGAACCTGGAGACGGTGCTGCAAAGCGTCTCCGGCGGGGCGGCGGGCAGCAAGTCGCTGGAGATTTATGGCCCGCGGATCCTGGCCCGCAACTTCGAGCCGGGATTCTATGTCGAGCATTTCATCAAAGATATGGGGATCGCACTGAGGGAAGCCGAAAGGCTCAATCTCTGCCTGCCCGGTCTCGCCCTTGCCAAGCAACTGTACGAAGCGGTGCGGGCGCAAGGGTACGGTCGGAAGGGCACCCAGGCCTTGCTTCTCGCTCTCGAAAATATCTCGAATGTCCGCCGTTGACGATCTCGAACCTGCGGCTCCGACGACCCGCCGGCATCCCTAGCCGTCGCTCATCAAGGTGAATCCGGCTTGCGACCTTCGCCCCGCGGAGGGTCAGTTTGGGGCTTCACGGTGGAATTTCGGCGATTAAATTCCGCCGGGTCGAATTCGTCGATCGGGGCTGGTGCCATCGTGGGCGGCGAGACTTTCGGAGTGCCAAGCTCCCGCGAATCCGCTGGATTTGCGGCGAATTTTCCTGCCGGGCTAGTTGCCGCGGCACCCGACACTCGGATGCCGGGAAGAGGCGTCGGTTCGGACATCTCCTCCGCGGGTTGGGGCGTCGGCAGAGGCGACGCAAGGCTGGACGCTGCCACGGGGAGTCGCGCCGGCGAGGCCGACTTGCCGGTGACCAATCGGACGAACTCCTCCAAGTGGCGGTAGGCAGGCGATTCACGGTCCCGCAGGGGCGGCTGCGAAGCCCCGCCATGCAGGTTCAAGGCATTGAGCAGCAGGGGGCTTTTCCCGGGGTCGTCGCTGCGGATGGCATCGACGACCGTGGCCAAGTTCAATTGCGTCGCGCGACGATCGCCAAACATCAACGATGGTCGAGTCAGTGGGAAACGCGCTACCCCCGGTCGGGCATGGCACCCGGCACAGGCATTGATCAGGATGGGTTGGACTTTCGACGTGAACAGCGTCTGGGCCGATGGGGGAATTTCCACGTTCACCACGGTCTCATGACGAGCTGGCACGATCTCGGTGGACTTGGTCGCCACGCTGGGTGGGGGAGGCAACGTTGCTTGCAAACGCAAGTCCTCCACGAAGCGACGGATCGTGTCATCGTCTGGTGCCTGTCGGAGCGCCTCGTCGGCCTCCCTTATGGCCTCATCCTTCAGCCCGTGGTTGAGGCACCAACGAGCCAGGATCGCTCGCTGTCGGGCATCACCAGCGCGGACCCGCTGCCGCATGGCTTGGTAGGCGGCCGATTTGTCGGGCAGCAGCAGCGCACCTTGGGCCGCGGGCAGCATCATTTCGCCTTGGGCTTGCCGCACTCGGAATCGATGACCCACGCGGTCGATCTGCCCCTCGATCATCCCGCCATGGTCGAAGAGCAGCACGGTCCCCGAATCCACCTGCTTCGAG
>JAOAAM010000335.1 GCA_026418875.1 Gemmataceae bacterium
TTGCTCACGGCGGTGTTGGAGGGCAAGTTCGACGACGGGGCGATTCCATTCCAAGTCGATCCGGTCTTCGGTCTGGAGGTGCCGAAATGGTGTCCCGACGTCCCGGATCACATCCTCCAGCCGCGGCAGACGTGGAAAGACCCCGAGGCATACGACGCGCAAGCACGGCGTCTGGCCCGATTGTTTCGGGACAAATTCCGACCCTATGAGGCGTCGGTGTCGCCGGCGGTGGCCGCTGCCGGACCCCGCGTAGTGGATTGACCGCGGTTGGCCGCCGCCGACTCTCGCCCTCGGTTCACTTCATCCGCTTGAATCGCTCGGTCCGGTCTTTGCCAATCTCTTGCGTCGTGAGGCTGTCGTCGGTCACCGTGACCTTGAACTTGAGCGTGGTATCCTTGCCGCCAAAGGTCAGCGTCACTTCCATCGTCGTGTCGTCGGTGAATTTGTAGGTTCCGGGAATCGTGACTTCTTTGGCCGTGATCTGGACCTTGCCATCTTTGAGAAACTCGAGGGTGGCCTCATCCTTGATGTCCAGAGGCTGCCACTTCCCGACGATCAACTTCGCTGCGGGTGCCGAGGCCTGCCCCGGAATTGGGCACGGCATGACCGCCCACAAGACGAGACTAGCGGCAGCGACAACGGCGAGTCGGCTCATGCGGATCCTCCCGAATAACCGTCGAAGGGCGAACCAAGACCGCGGGGATTATACGCTCTCGTCAGGACTCGAGCGAGGGGACTTTTCCGACTCGGGGGGCGGTGTCGGAGGAGCCGGGGTCGGCGGCGGAGCCGGGGGATGCGGACGAGCCGGGGTCGGCGGCGGAGCCGGGGGATGCGGAGGGGTAGACACTGCCCCATTCAGCACCTCGGGACTCGGGTCGCAGTCGAGGCACAGCGAGAAGTGACAGCGAGTACACACGAGTGAATCGCGCGCGGGAACCATCGAGCCGCCGCACTGAGGGCACCGCATGATGAAGCCTGCCGAGGCATCGGAGGCGTGGGTCATCGTTTCGTCCCGAACGAGCAGGCTGGGTCAACACCAAGACGCCGAGGCATTCGCCAGACGACCTCGGGCTTTGGGCAAGCGGCATCGACCAACTGGGTTCAACCGACCGTATCCCATCGCGAGTCGCCTTCGGAGGGAGTTTCGCTTCAAGCTAGGCCCGGCTGGGGCCGATGTACCCGAATGGGGCACGCTCTGGCCGGACTCGTTGGACCGACTCGGGATTGGGGCAGGTCATGAAACCGTCGTACTTTTGTTTGACGATGCGGCCCTTCCCCGCGACGCCATCCACCAAATTTTACTATCCTGCCGGGACTCACGAAACCGCGATCGACCTTCTCGGCCGGACGATTGAGGACGGCGAGGGAATCGCCGTTTTAACCGCCGACACGGGCTTGGGCAAAACCTTGGTCGCCCACCGTCTCCTTGAGCGGCTCGGAGAGGTCTGGAACCGCTCATTGTTGACCAACTGCCGTTTCGCCCATCGCGCCGACCTTTTCCGGGCCATCCTCTTCGACTTGGGGCAAAGCTACCACGGCTTGGGCGAGCAGGAGTTGCGTCTGGCATTGACCGACTTTCTCCTCGACGAACTGGCCGCGGGTCGGCCGACGGTGCTGGTTCTGGACGAAGCCCAAGGTCTGAACAGCGATTTGTTGGAGGAACTCAGGCTGCTGGGGAACCTCGAGACGCATCAAGGCAAGGCGGTGCAAATCATCCTAATCGGGCAAATCGACCTGCACGAGACACTCTCCCGACCTGGGTTCGCGGCGTTGCAGCAGCGAGTGGCGGCGCATGCGGTCCTGGAACGCCTGGACGTCCACGAGTCCGTCGACTTCCTGATGCACCAGATTCGCCTGGCGGGCGGCCGACCCGAGCGCATCATGACCGAGGAGGCCATGCTGATATTGGCTCGGACGGCCGGCGGTGTGCCGCGCTTGCTGAATCGGTATGCGTATCAATCGCTCTCGTTTGCCGAGCAAGTATCGGCGGATCGCGTCGATGCGGAGGTGGTCATCGAGACATTGACTCAGTTGGGCGTGGAGGCGGACCTGAGCGATGAACGAGAGGTTTCGTCGGCCGACACGGTGGTCTCGTCGGCGACACGGGTCGAAAGCCGTCCTGCCAGCCATCCGCGAGCACCGGGCGGGGCGGGCCGACCCCACATCACTTCGAGCAGCGGCACTGTCGGTTTGCGTCCGAACCCAATCGTGTCAGAGGCGCCTTGGATCGCCGGGAGCGGCACCGCGCCGCCCACGTCCATCTGCCCCATGAACGACTGAATCCCACGAAGGGTCGCGGCAACACGGAGTTTCGGCCATGGCGCGGATTCTAGACGTGGCACAATCGACCAAAGCGGCACGGCCCGAGGTCGCCACGGTTCGCAAACACAATGAACCCTCAGCCGACATCGCCACGGAAGAGTCGGACGTCCCATTCATCGAAGTTGGCGCTGAGCCGCAGCCGGGTCCGGCGCGGAACACCAGCCGACGACGCACGGCTCACCCCGCGATCATCCCCATGCCGCAGGTCCGAGCCGGCGAGTCGCCCAAGGGTGGCAGCGAGTCGTCGCCCCGGCTTTTCCGTGTCGCATTCCAACCTCTTCCATTCCCAGAGACGACAACTGCCCCGCCTGCGGACCGGTTTGCCCCCGAACTCATCGTCTACCACGATCCCGAGCACCAGATCAGCCAGCAATACCGCGAGATCGCCGAGCAGATGCGTCGGCAGGTCGAAACGATGGATCGGAAGACGCTGCTGTTCACCTCCACTAGCCGCGGGTCGGGGACGACGTCGGTTGTGCTGAACCTGGCGATGACCTTGGCGTCGAGCGAGTCGGGCCGCGTTCTGGTGGTCGATGCCAACTTCGATCAGCCCGCGGTGGCGTCGCGTCTGGGTTTGGCATCCGAGCCGGGGCTACGCGATGTTCTCACCCGCACCGTCCCACTGGTGTGGGGACTGAAAGAGAGCGGTCAGCCGCAACTATCCGTCCTGCCCGCAGGCCGCCCGACCGTACCCGTAATCCCGGATTTGTGGCCCATCGTCTTGGACCAACTCAACCAGCAATTTGATTGGATCCTGATTGACGGCCCGCTCGCCGGGACCACAGCCTGGCCTGCTTTCGCCGGAACCTCAGCGGCGGCTTACCTGGTTTGGAGACAAGCTGAACTCGACAGCCCCGAGCTAAATCGCCTGTTGGCCGAGGTGAGCCGCTCTCACGTTCCCTGGCGCGGGTACATCCTCACGC
>JAOAAM010000375.1 GCA_026418875.1 Gemmataceae bacterium
GGGCTGTACTGAGTGGCAGTCAACCTGGCGGATCGGCGGGCCAACCGGCCAAGCAAAACGAGAACAGCGAGACGAACTTGTCGGACGGCGAAGACTTGCGTTGATCGAATTTCAGTGGATACCGTGGGAGGTTGCGGGGAGTTGCCGCTACGGGTCGGTCCAGCCCGAAGTGAGT
Organism: Gemmataceae bacterium; assembly: GCA_026418875.1. Taxonomy (GTDB): domain Bacteria; phylum Planctomycetota; class Planctomycetia; order Gemmatales; family Gemmataceae; genus CAKZUU01. Next base: position 176 of record JAOAAM010000375.1, read on the forward strand.
TCGAGCAACGCCTTTCGAGTGGCGGCCCACGTCGATCGCTCGTTGACGTCCTGACGCAAGAAGCGCTCGATGGCAGGCATGAGGTCGCAGGCTCGGTCGATGGCCGGACTGCTGCCACGGACGTAGACCCCGATGCGGACCAAGTCCCGCACCTCGGCGTAAGTGCCCAAGATCGAGCGGAAGCGTGTCGCGGCGAGGCGGTGTTCGGCGTCCACCAGGTCCGAGGCGATGCGGCTGACGCTCCGCAACACATCGATCGCGGGAAACCGGCCCCGTTCCGCAATCTTCCGATCTAAGACGATGTGACCATCAACCAGGGAGCGGACGGCATCGGAGATGGGTTCTTCAAAGTCGTCGCCATCCACCAGGACGGTCAAGAGGGCCGTGACGCCACCTTGGTCCGAATTACCCAAGCTCTCGACGATTTGCGCCAGCAATTGGAACACCGACGGGGTATACCCCCGGGAAGTGGGGGGTTCGCCGAGCAGGATGCCGATTTCACGTTGGGCCATGGCCAAGCGAGTCATGCTATCCATCAGGAGCAAGACGTTGGCCCCAGAGGCACGGTAGTAGTCGGCCAGGGCGACGGCCGAGGAAGCAGCACGGACCCGCATGAGCGGCGACTCTTCGCAGGTCGCCACCAGCACCGTCGACCGCCGCAGGCCCGTCTCGCCCAGGCAATCTTCGATGAAGGGGGCGACTTCGCGTCCTCGCTCGCCGATGAGGGCAATCACATTGACGTCGGACTCCGCACCCTTGGCGATTTCGCCGAGGAGAGTGCTTTTGCCGACCCCGCTCCCCGCGAAAATGCCCACGCGCTGCCCTCGGCCACAGGTGAGCAGGCCATCGATGGCGCGAATTCCTGTGACGAAGGGGGTGCGGATTCTCGCTCGCTTGAGGGGGGGAGGCGGTGAGACGGAGACCGGCCAAGGTTGGCAATCGATCAATGGTCCCTTGCCGTCGATCGGCCGACCCAACGCATCGAGCACGCGGCCCAAAGTCGACGGACCGGCGGGAATGTGGAGTCGCCGGCCCAAGCGAAGCACAGGCAGATCGGGCTGCAACGAATCGGCCCGGTCGTAGGGCAGCAGGTATGCGGTGTCGTCGGCGAAACCGATCACCTCTGCGAAGACGCACTCGCCATCCGGCCGGAGGATCGCACACTGATCCCCGACGGCGGCTTGCATCCGGCTGGTGAGCAATCCCCGGGCACTCCGCAGACGGCCGCCCCCCCGGAACTTCGGAATGCGCGCTAGCAACGGACCGGCCGTGGCCACGTCAAATCGGATCACGCTCCCACTCCCGTAACAGCGTCTCTCGAGCGGAACGCAGTCGATCCGCCAGTGAGTGAAGTCGCACCTCAATGTCGCTGGCCACGAGGCATTCGCCCCGTCGGAGTTGGCCATCGGCGACAAGGCGGACGCCCGGGGGTAAGGCAGGTTCGTGTCCGGCCCGCTGCCAAACTTCGAGATCGGTCGGGTGCAAGCGTACCTCGAGCGGCGTGCCAGTCAGCGTCGCCGTCATTTCGTCGATCACGTCGGACCACGGGAACGTGCCGCTCTCGACGGAATGCTTCAGGAAGTGAGCCGCGACGAGGATTCCCAGTTCCACCGCCCCTTGCCGCCAAGCCTCGCGGCGTGAGGCAATTTGGCGGCTGAAGTCGTCGAGTGCCCGGTGCAATTTGTCGGCCAAGCGGGCAAGATCCTCGAAGGGATCCGGAGCGTCGACTGATGGAACGAGGGGGCTCGGCGAGGCCGCGGCAGCACATGCATCCACGGCGGCGCTCTTGTTCAACGGTGGAGCGGAGGGTGAAGGCGGAGTCGACGACGCTTGAGGCCATGGTTCATTGGGGGCCAGCAGGCGAACCCTGGTCGGCAGCGCTCTGAGACGAACGGAGACCTGATGCGCCATCGCCCGCCCCTTTCACCCATCAAACGTGATCTTGCCTTGTTCCTCGAATTGCCGGAGCAAGTCGGCGATGGAGTTTTGCGCTTCCTCGATTGCCGACTTGGGCACGGAGGCGAGCAGCGAAATCTCATCGGAGAGGGCTTGCCGGGAGCGATTGGGCAAGTTCCGCAGCACTCGCTCAGCCAGGGAGTCGGGCGATCCTTTGAGTGCGACGGCAAGCGTCTTCACATCGACTTGCGTGAGGAGCGACTGCAACTGACGCTCGGGGACACGAGCCAGGTCTTCGTAGCCATACATCGAGCGGCGGATTTCCTCCACGGCCGCAGGGTCAGACTCGGCGATGGCGGCGAGCAAATCCGTTCGTTCCTTCCTCCCGAGCTTGCGTAACAAGGCGGCCACTTGCTTTTGCTTCTCGGCTGCCGTCGGGACGGGAGGCACCGACGCCAGCCGCTCCATCTTGTTGAGAACAGCGAGGATCATCTGCTCGGCCAAGGCGTGATCGACCGCCACCGGTTGGCACAGGCGTTTGGCGACAGCCGCGCGAGTTGCCGAACTCAATCGCTGGACGACCGCGGCGGCGGCATCGGGCTCCAGGCGGCTTAGCACCAGCGCGATCGTTCCGGGTTGTTCGTCCTCCAAGGCGCGAGCCAGCAGGGCGGTATCGGCCTGTTGCAAGCCGGACCTCGTCCTTTCTTGCTCCCTCGCTGCGGATGGCGCGGCATCTGCTGCGTTGGCCGACACGGAATTTGGTGAACTCGTCGTTGCGGGGGCTTCGGCCCGTGCAGACTCCGTCGGCTCGGCTAGGGAATTTGGAGCGAGCGCGGGGGGGGAAATCGACGTTGGCGTCGTCGGTCGGCGGCGCTGAAAGAACAGTTGCAACGCCGCCCGCTCCGCCTCCGGCGTCAACTCCTTGGGAGCCTGGTCGAGGGC
>JAOAAM010000623.1 GCA_026418875.1 Gemmataceae bacterium
AGACAGGTACGGGCAGGAATTAGAGCGAGCAAGACGAGGATGAAGACGACGAGCGGGGTGGCACGCATGAGATGATCTCAACATGGGCGGAAAACAAAATCGGTCGGCGGCTCGTGGTGGGAACCGATGGAGGGGATCGGCACCCGGGGACGAGCCGCGAACCGAGTCGGTCTAGAACAACCTTGGGCCGAGAGGCCGGTCACTTCTGTCCGCGAGCCAGAGACTTGGCGTAGTTCTCGATGATTTCGCGGTATCGGGGCGGCAGATCTTTGGTCAACTCCATCATCGCTTTAGCCCGCTCCTTCTCCGGAAGCTTGCCCCAAACTTCGGCGAGTTCTTTGAGCTTCTTCTCGTCGACCCGACCGGGGCCGCCGTTCGTGGCGATGTTGCTGTCCTGCATGGGGGACGTGGGGTTGGCACCGCCGCCATTCCCGGGCTTGCCGCCGGGGCAATTCCCCCCGTTGCCGCTGCAATTCCCGTTGCACTGGTTTTCCAGTTCCTTGATGACCTCATCCAGGCGGAAGACGATTTTCTTTTGGATCTCCTGCGTCTTGGGCCCGCCACGAGCCAAATCCAGCCGGCGACCGCTGTTGTCCATCAGTTTGCTAATCTGAAGCAGATCCTTCTCATCGTTCCGCCAGGTTTGCAGGTCCAACAGCATCAGGCTGGCGACCATCTTGTAGCGTTCCGGGGCATCGGCCACGTCGTCGAGTAGCCGCAGGATGGTTCGGCTGGCATCATCCTTGCGGATCAGGGCATGCTCGGCGACGGCCTTGTGGAAGAGGTAGGCCGCGGGATCGACGACATCCTCGGGTTGCACCGACTTCAGAGCCTCCAGCGCTTCCTCGTAGACACGCCGGCTGCTGATCTGCTTGGCGAAGACCAGAGCCAGGTTGGCACGGAAGAACGCCGGCTGCTTCTTGTCCTTGATGAGGGCGGGAACCTCCTTGGGCACACTGCGGCCGAGGTCGCTCACTTCCCGCAGCAGTTGCTCGGCAGCGGGGTGCAGCGCCAAGGTGGCGGCCACCTTGTCCAGCAGCGGACGATTCGCGTCGGACCAGATGGCATCGAATCGCGGTTGGGTTTCGGCGTTCAGTAGGCCGGCTTGCTGGAGCCAGTTCAGGGCTTGTTCTCGCGCCACCTCGGGTGCTGCCGTACGCAGCGTGCCGAAGGAGTAGACTTGCGGCACCGACTCTCGCTCCGACGCGGCCGTCGAGCTGACAGTCGCCACGGCCACAACGCCGATCACCGCCCACCAGGAACGTCGCACCACGGGAAACCCTCCATCCAAGCGCCGCGATGGAAAACCACCATCGCCCCTGCCCTTGGTTCCATTAAATCATCGATTCTTCCCGGTCGCAATCTTCTTCAGCATTTCCTCGATTTTCACCTGCCGCTTCGCGATCGCCTCCAGCTCCTTCTGAATGACCGGATCGTCCGCCTGCTCGCCTTGGTAGTGGCGGGCATAGTCGATGGTCCGCTTGTTGATCTGCAATTGCTGCGAGCGGATCAACCGCAGTTCCGCCAGAAGGTCGAGCAAGCGTTGCGGCGGAGGGGGATTGTTGTTCGGCCGCGAAGGATTGTTTCGATTTTGCTGTAATTCCTGCCGCTTTTTCTTCAATGCCTCGATCATTTCCTTCAGAGCGTCGATGACGTCCTGCTCGATCTGCTGCGTGAATTCGCCGACGTCGTATCGGTCGAGGCGTTGTTCGATCACCTTCATATCATCCCGCACCATTTCCAGCGACAGGGCGAAGGCCACGGCGGATCCCTCGGCCGTCATCAGCTGCAAGGTCCGGTTCGCCTCACGGACAATTTCCGCTTCGCGGCTGGAGAGCTGCTGCGATTGCTGCTCTTCGATGCGGGTGGCCCGCTTGTCAGGCAGCGTCTGGATCACGCTATGGACCCGACGGGTGCCCGCCTGAACCTCGATCTGCATGGCCAACATGCGCTCGCAGCGGGCTTGCAGGTTCGCCAGCAGGCGTTCCAATTCCTCCTCACGCAACTGGCGAAGCCGTCGCTCCAGCTCTTTTTTCAACTCCTCGAGCTTGGCGATGGCATCGTCCGTATGCCGGGAGGCCGACTCCCGTTGGTTCTTCTTCAACTCCTCTTCGATTTTCTTTTGGCTCTCGATCGCGTCCTGAATCTGCTTCTGCGCTTTGACGTTCTGCGGATCCTCACCCATCGGGGGGCTAGGCGGGCTGTTCGGGCTCGGGGACGGTTCGCTCGGCTTGCTCTCGCCCGAAGGAGATTGACCCGGCGACGGTTTGCTCTGACTGCCGGACGGTTTTGAATGACTCGGCGATCCGGACTGGTTTTCGCCGGCACTACCCTTCGAATCGGCTTTATTGTCGGGGCGGTTTTTCGGCTCGGCCATCGGCGGCTGCTGCGGCGAGGAGCTCTCGCTCTTGGGCGACGATTCCGACTTCGACTCGCCGGACTTGGCATCGCCCGACTTGGCATCGCCGGATTTCGACTCACCGGATTTTGGTTCGTCGGACTTGGCGTCGCCGGGCTTCGGCTCTCCCGACTTCGATTCGCCGTCGCGCATCGGCTCCTTGGCCGTGCCTTTGGCTTGCCGCGTGTCTTCCTTGTTCTCCCCGGCACGAGGGTCGCCCTTTTTCGCCTCGCCTTCGATCGGCCGGGCAGCTTCGGCTTTCTTCCCGGACAATGACCGGGCCACGCTCTCGGTCGCCTTGGTGATTCCCTGTTGTGTCTTGGCAATCACGTCACTGGGGACGCGGTTGCCGTCCATCTTCGTTTGCTCGATCTTCTCCGCTTTGATGATCGCGTCGACCTGCTTGATCAACTCCGTGAGCTTGCGGATCTGTTCCTGCTTGAGCAACAATTCATTGTCCGTCAGCAGGATGTTCAGCATCTCCCGGAGGATCTTGACCAACTCCTCGTTCTGGCCGGCGACCTTCTCCAACTCGTCGGTCGTCAGTTCCTGGTTCCCGACCAGCAACGACACCAGTTTCTGGAATCGGTTTTCGACCTGCTCCTTGTTGGCGATGTCGATGGCGCGTTGCAGGGCTTCGGCCTTTTGTTGCTCCTCGATGCGGGCACTCTTCCGCATTCGCTGGACGAGCCGCAGGAGGGAGTCTTCGAACTTTTTGTACTCGGCAGCCGCTCGGTCCGTCGAGCGGATCAGATTCTCCGCGGAGGTGTCTGTCTCTTATACACATCT
>JAOAAM010000426.1 GCA_026418875.1 Gemmataceae bacterium
GTGGTACCGCTCTCTAATTCGGGTCGCAACCGGAGCGCCCCGCCTCACGACCGCGTTGGAGAATGCGCATCGTCGAAACACTGCCCCCGGCGATGTTCGGCCGGCGTCAACCTCTCCCCTCCCCTTGTCCCTGCTGAGCCGAGCATTGGCGCGTGAATTCTTGGCCAAGCTTCAAGGCCGACCGGAACCGACACCCGACCTGAGTCGGGTTCGGATCAATGCGGGTTGGTGGCAGCGTCGCGAAATTCGCCGTCACCTAGCTCGTGTTCGCGGTGTCGCCTTTGCCCCCGAGACGGAACCGACCAGTCCAGAGGATTTCCGCGCGTTGACGGGCAGCATTGAATTCCTAACAGAATGTTTTGATCGCGGGGTCGTCTCGACGCGGCAATCGAATTGACGAATTCCGCCCCTCGACGAGGTCGGTGACTCGCCGCCGGATTGGGGCGTGGACTCGCCGCCGGATTCGGGCGCGGACTGGCTGCCTGGTTCGGGAGCTGACTCGCCCCACTGACTTGGCACCTCGGTTCGGTGCCAAGACTCGACGCCGTGAGTCGGTTCGGTGCCGCAGCGTCGTTGATGATTTGGCCGGAAACTTGAGAGCACAGCATGAATGACATCGTCGGCCCTCGAGCAGAATCCGCAGCGATCCGGGAGTTCGCGGCCCAAGCGCGGACGCTTCGGCAAAAAGTTCAAAGCGAAATCGCGCGAGTTGTCGTCGGCATGGATGCCGTCGTCGAACGGCTGCTGATCGCGCTCTTGGCCAATGGCCATGTCCTGCTCGAGGGCGTGCCGGGAGTGGCGAAGACCACGATGTCCAAGGCATTCGCCCGCATTCTTGGCTGCCAATACCAACGAGTGCAGTTCACCCCCGACTTGCTCCCCTCGGATGTCACGGGCACTTACATCTTCGACCGCCGCTCGAATGAGTTCGTACTGCGGAAAGGCCCGATCTTTTGCCAGGTGCTCCTGGCGGACGAAATCAACCGCGCCCCCGCCAAGACGCAGTCGGCTTTGCTGGAGGCCATGCAGGAAAATCAAGTGACCATTGAAGGCACCACCTTGATGCTGCCGCACCCTTTCCTGGTCTTGGCCACGCAGAACCCCGTCGAGCAAGAGGGAGTTTACCGCCTGCCCGAGGCCCAATTGGATCGATTTCTTTTGCGAGTCGAAATGGGTTATCCGGGCCACGAGGCGGAAGTCGAGATGCTGAAATTGCACAGCCGCCCCGTCAATGAAGTCGAGGCTCTGTTCACCCCGGAGCAAGTGCAGCACATGCAAAGTCTGCTGCCGGCTGTGTATGGTGAGGAACAGCTGTTGCACTACATCGTGGATCTGGCCGAGGCCAGTCGGCGACATCCCGATTTGTCGCTGGGCGCGAGTCCCCGGGCAGCTTTGTGCCTGCTCCATTGTGCCCGCGCTCGGGCTTTGCTCGACGGCCGGCATTATTTCACTCATGAGGATGTTCAGGAAATCGCCCTCCCTGTTCTGAGCCATCGGCTGATCCTGCGACCTGAGGCGGAGATCGAAGGCACCCGCGTCGAAGATGTCGTCCGCGACCTGCTGAACAGTGTCTCCGTCCTGCTTCAAAAGAAGTGAGGACGGGTCCTCGGTCAACGGGGTGATTCGCCTGCCGGTCGCCTTGCGATTTTCGAACTACTTGCAATTCCCACACTGGCTTTTCACAATAAACGCTGTTTCCAATCAGGATCCGTCGCGATGGAGATTTATCCGGCAATCGACATCCGGGGCGGCTGCTGCGTTCGATTGCGGCAAGGTGATTACGACCGCGAGACCGTCTTCGACGCCGACCCCCTGGCTGTTGCTCGGCGCTGGGTTCAGCAAGGTGCCCGGTGGCTGCACCTGGTGGATCTCGATGGGGCGCGGGAGGGCCGCCCCGTCAACTTGGAGGTCATCCGGCGGATCATTGCCGAGTCGTCGGTTCCCGCCCAAGTCGGCGGCGGTATTCGCGAATGGGAACACATCGACGCGATCCTGAACCTGGGTGTCCAGCGAGTTGTGTTGGGGACCCGGGCGATTCGTGAACCGACGTGGCTGCGGCAGGCATGCGAGCGTCATCCGGGCCGGATCGTGCTTAGCCTGGACGCCCACGGGACTCGCTTGGCGACGCACGGCTGGCAACAAAGTGCCGAGCGGCAGGTCTTCGATGTGTTGCGCGAGTCGGCCGGACTCCCACTGGCGGGGTTCGTTTACACCGACATCCAGCGCGATGGCATGTTGACAGGGCCGAACTTTGAAGTTCTGGCCGATCTGCGGAACGCCACCTCCGCGCCCGTCATCGCCTCGGGCGGAATCGCCACGTTGGAAGATCTTCGGCGGTTGGCGGAGCTACGACTTGCCGGGTGTATTATTGGGCGAGCTTTGTACGAGGGACGCTTCGACCTGACCCAAGCGTTGTTGGCCACGCAGAGTTCCTCCAGAGAATTTGTGACCTGACCTCTTCCGACCGACGCCCCGGGGCGTCGGCCTGGTTCATTTCCGGAGCAATCCTGATGGCGAAGTATTCCGTTCACGACATCCGCACCTTGGCTTTGGTGGGTCATCGAGCTGCTGGGAAAACAACCCTCGCCGACACCCTGCTGTACAAGGCGGGGGCCGTCGATCGCCGGGGCAGCGTCGATGATGGGACAAGCGTTTCGGATTTTGACGAAGAGGAACGGAATCGCAAATTCTCGATCGACACCTCGGTCTTGAACTTCAGCCACAAGGGAAAGCAAGTCTACCTGCTGGACACGCCCGGCTACCCGGATTTTGTCGGCTCGGCGTTGGCCGCACTATCTGCGGTCGAGACCGCGGTCGTCGTGATCTCGGCCCCCGCCGGTATCGAAGTGAACAGCCGGCGGATGTTCACCGAGGCCGGGAAGCGCGGCTTGGCACGCATGATTGTCATCAACAAACTTGACGCGGACAACATTCATTTCGACCAACTGCTCGCCAACATTCGCGAGACCTTCGGCAAAGGTGCCGTCCTGTTCAATGCGCCGATCGGGATTGGGCCGAAATTCTCGGGGGTGATCGATGTCTTACGCTTGCCGAAGGATGTCCCCGGGGATGTGGCAACGGACCTGAACGCCGCCCGAAGCCAACTGATGGACGCCGTCGTCGAGATCGACGAAAAGTTGATGGAAAAATACCTGATGGAGGAACCGATTTCGGCCGAGGAGATGCTTGGCGTCATCCCGAAGGCGATGGTGGAGGGGTCGCTAGTCCCGATCTTCTGCCTCTCGGCGCGAAAGGACATCGGGGTGTCGGAATTCCTGGATGCGGTGGCGACCTTCGCCGTCTCGCCGGCTCAAGTCCCGCCGCGGATGGCCACCCCCAGCCAGGGCGGAGAGCCGATTCCGATCAAAGCGGATGAATCAGCGGAGTTCGTCGGGCAGGTCTTCAAGACGATCAACGACAAATTTGTTGGCAACCTCAGTTATATCCGCGTCCTCTCCGGGACAATCACTCCGGACAAGCACCTCTTCAATTCCCGAACCGGGAAGGAGTCACGCATCGCTGGCCTGCTCCGCATTCAGGGGAAGAGCAACACGACTGTCCCGGAAGCGAAGGCGGGGGACATCATCGCCGTGGCCAAGGTCGACGGACTTCACATCGGCGACACGGTGACGACCGCGGCGCATGGTCCCAAGCTGCCAATGCCGAATTTCCCCATGCCGATGTTCAGCTTGGCGGTCGAGCCGAAAGCCCGGGGCGACGAACAAAAGATTTCCGGCAGCCTGGCCAAAATTCAGGACGAAGATCCGACCTTCAA
>JAOAAM010000451.1 GCA_026418875.1 Gemmataceae bacterium
TTGTGATACAGGGCCAACGCCGCCTTGATGATCCCGGCAGCCCCTGCCGCCGCCTTGGTGTGGCCGATTTGCGACTTCACGGAGCCGAGGGCGCACCATGTCCCCTCGGGCCGGGCCGCGCGATAAACCTCGGTGAGGGCACGAAGCTCGGTGGCATCTCCCACTTTGGTGCCGGTGCCGTGCGCTTCGACCAATTCGACCGTTGCCGGGGAAATTCCCGCTTGGCGATACGCCGATTCCAAACAGCGTTTTTGTCCCTCGGCGGAGGGCGCGTAGATGGCGTGGCCTTTGCCATCGCTGGAAGACCCCAGGCCGCGAATAACGGCGTAGATTCGGTCCCCGTCACGCCGAGCGTCGTCCCAGCGCTTCAGCACAAGGATGCCCAAGCCTTCACCGAGGATCGTGCCGTCCGCGTGATTGCTGAAAGGCCGGGAGTCGCCCGTGGGGGACAAAGCGGGCGTCTTGCTGAAGCACATGTACATGAAGATGTCGTTGAACGTATCCACCCCGCCAGTGACGACGACATCGCATCGGCCCGACGCCAATTCCAGCCCGGCCAGGTGGATCGCACTGAGGGAACTGGCGCAAGCGGCATCGACCACGCAGTTGGTGCCTTTCAGGTCCAGTCGATTGGCAATCCGACCGGCGACGACGTTCCCCAACAAACCCGGGAAGGAATTTTCTTGCCAGCCGACATAGGCCGAGCCGATCTGGCGGACGACTTCCTCCACGACACTATCAGCGATCCCGGCGGCTTTCATTGCCCGCCGCCAATGGGGATGGCCTAAACGCGCCCCCAGGGGGATCACCAACTCCAATGTGCCGGTCACACCCAGGATGACGCTCACCCGGGTGCGGTCGAACGATCGTTCGGGGCCATACCCCGCATCGCGCAGGGCCATCTCAGCGGCAACCAGCCCAAGCAACTGCGAGGTGTCTGTCGCCTCCAGATCGTTCGGCGCGATTCCATAGTCGTGGGGGGGGAACGGGTATGGGTCCAAAAAGCCCCCCCGGCGAGCGTAGGTCATATCGGGGGCTTTAGGATCCGAATGAAAGTAATCCGCGGGATTCCAATGTGTCGGCGGAACGTCGGTGATCGCATCGGTCCCGTTCTTCAGCAACGACCAGTAGGCTCCCAGATGGCCGCTCTTAGGAAACAGGCAGCCCATGCCGATGATTGCCAAAGGCGGTGCAGATGGGGTCGTCATTGGTCGGCCACCTCGCCATCGAGTCGGCGCTTCAATTCGGCGGGTTCCATAGGGCGGGCTGCCAGCCAATCGTCGGGAACTCGCACTCCCTGCTGTTGCAAGGCTCGTGCTCTCAGGGTCCATCCGGCCCCGTAGAGCAGGTTCATCGCCACGACGGCCACTCGGCGATTCTCCGGTCGTTCGAAAAATGTCCCTTTCGTCCACTCATTGAACGCCCCCATCGCTGGGCCGCACCAGATTTGAAAATCCATCTTCCGCTCCGCCAGTCCCTGGTTTGCCCAACGCGAGGATTGCCCCAGGTACCAGCGGAAGACCAGCGCCATTTTGTGCTTCGGATCGGCCTCGGCTTTGGCGATCTGGCTGGGATCACGGCGGCGGAAAAAGTCGCAGGTTTGCGCCCAAGTCTCTTCCAGCGATTGACGGAAAATGTTCTTCTCCAGTTGGACTTTCTCTGCCGGGGGGATCGCGTCCAAGCTGGGGTAGGCTCGGTATAGTTCGTACAGCCGGGCCGCTCGCATGGGAAACATTGTTCCCCGTTTCAATACTTGAACTTTGACTCCCATCTCGAACATGTCGGCTGCTGGCGCCATGGTCACGTCGGCTTGTTCAGCTTCCGCTAGCATTTCCCGCACCAGGTCGCTGCTGCCGGACTCCACGCAAGCCTGGTTGATGCTACCGGTGAGAATATAGGATGCTCCCAGGGTGAATGCACCGGCAGCGGCTTGCGGCGTGGCAATGCCCCCGGCAGCTCCCACGCGGATCGGCTGAGCGAAGCTGTATTGCCGTTGGAGACGGTCACGCAGGGCGAGAAGGGTAGGGATTAAGGTGATGGCCGGGCGATTGTCGGTGTGCCCGCCGGAGTCCGCCTCCCCGGTCACGTCCTGCGCCATGGGCAAGCGTGATGCCAGTCGAACTTGCTCGTCGTCGAGGAACCCTTGTTCACGCAGTACACGCAGGAATCGTTCGGGGGGCGGGGCCATGAATTTCGATGCCACCTCCACCCGCGATACCTTGGCGATGATCCGATTCGGGGCAATTGGCTGTCCATCCGGCCCGCGGTGAATTCCCGCCACACGGTATTTCACGACCGGCAAGGTCAAGTCGAGGTAGGCCGAGGCTTCAACCAACCGAACACCCCGGCGAAGGTACAATTCGACAATCTCCGCCTCCAAACGTGGCTCGTTCGGGCTGTGGATCAAGTTGAAGCCGAAAGGCCGATCGCCGAGGCGGGCTTGCAGGCGGTCGATGGCCGCGGCGACTCGATCGGGTGACAGGCCGGCGGCACCGAAAAAACCGAGCATTCCCGCCCGGCACATTTCCTCGACGATCTCGCACGAACCGATCCCATTCGCCATCGCCCCGGCAACGTAAGCGTACCGAAGCCCGTGCTCCCGGCGAAAGTCCGGATCGCCCAAGGTCTCGGGCGGGCAGGGAGGAAGCAACGCCACCACGGGATGACTGCCGCCGCGCGATGCTTGGCCGAGCGATCCCGCGCCGAACGATGCCCCGTCGTGCGATGCCTGGCCGAGCGATCCCGCGCCGAACGATGCCCCGTC
>JAOAAM010000459.1 GCA_026418875.1 Gemmataceae bacterium
CGTCGGCAGCGTCAGATGTGTATAAGAGACAGGTCATCACGCTTTCGATTGGGGTCAGGGCAGCGTCGTGTTTGAAGACGACTTTGGTCAACACGTCGCGTTCCGTGAAGATGCCGACCAATCGGCCCTCGCGCAACACCAGCACGCAGCCGATGTGGTGGTCGTTCATCGCTTCGACGGCATCCGCCACCGTTGCGTCCGCTTCGACGGTGATCGGATCGCGTAGGGGTAATTCGCCGATCGGCGTGTCGAGGATTTCCGCACGCATGGCAATCGGATCATCGTAAGAATCGTGAAATTCACTCCGGACCATGACCGCTCTCCGCAAGGAATCGCACTCGGAAGACGTTTACTGCAGTCAGACGTGCCAGCCGAGATCCGTGCCTAACTGGCATTCACGAAGCACGAAGCGAAATGCAAATTACCAGAAAGTCAAAAAACACTCAAGCGATTTCCTGAGATTGCGTCGAATTTTTGTCCGCTTGTAGCGTTGGTGACAACTCGGAAAACTGGAACGGTTGTTCGTCTCCCAGATGAGCGACGCGGACTTGGCACTGCCCTTCGAGCAATTTACGCAGCACCGGCAGAATGAATTGCGACCGCCAACCCCGGGCCAAGGCCGCGGACTCGGGCAATGGCTCGTTCCTCGACGCCGACCGGATGAGAACTTTCAGGTCGTGGACCGTCGCCGCTAATCCCGGTGCCAACTGCCACTCAACGCACAATTGCTGCAACAACGTCCCCAAGAAGGTCGCCAGCATGCCGACTTGCGGGGGATCATCCTCCTTGACCATCGGTTCGGGAAGCGCGTCCACGGGCAAGGCCCGCACTTGATTCAGCACTTGCAAGATTTCGGCCAGGTCGCCCCGCGTCACGCCGCGCACCACGGCCAGGTCCCGCTCGCTGCGAGGATCTCGCCGGGCAATCTCAACCAGAAGGTCGTCTCGCAGAATCGTGCGAACCGGGCGGTTCTTCTCGTAGGCTTTTTCCTCCCGCCATAAGAAGAGTTCCCGCACCATGCCCAACTCGCGGCGGCTCAGGCTTCCCAAACCTTTGAGCTTCCGCCAGCGTTCGACCCCCGGTTCTTCGCCGAGACTCCGCGGCAGCAAGGCTTCGAATTCTTCCCGCGCCCACTCCAGCCGACCCAACGACTCCAGTCGATCCATCAGGACGCGCCAGGCGGGCAGCAGATACCTCACGTCGTCGAAGGCGTATTCGACCTGCCGCGGCGTCAACGGCCGCTTCTTCCAATCCGTCAGGGTCTCGCCTTTGCTCAGACGCTTGCCGAGAAGTTTGCTGACCAGAGGCCCATGAACGATCGGGTAGCCCAAACCAACAAGCCCCGCCGCGATTTGCAAATCGAAGATACCGTGGGGCAAGCGGCCGCAGGACCGTTGGCAAATGCGGATCTCTTCCCGCGCCGCATGGCAAACAATCGTCCGTTGGCTGTCCGTGATGATCGGCCAAAGATCCCCAAGCGACCCGACCGTGAATGGATCGATGACGTACAGCCGATCCCACGTCGCGATCTGGACCCTGTCTCTTATACACA
>JAOAAM010000480.1 GCA_026418875.1 Gemmataceae bacterium
CCCATGTTGCTGCGATTCCTTGGCCGCGCCGCTGCCCTGGTGGGCAGCGACCGAAGCCTCGCGGTCCCGCCGCCGATAGGCTTCCCGGGCCTTCTGAATGTCGCGTGAAAGCACTCCGTGGTTCTCCTCGCTGATCCAGTACTCGTCGTAGGACACGCGGCGCTGGTCGAGCGGGCTCGGAACGCGCCAAAACGGATTTGGATTGTATCCCAGCGCCCCCGGGGCGAGTATGGGTAGGAGATTACGCCACCGGTTTACCACTGTGGAGGGGGCACACACTGCTTGTCGGCCCTTGGGTTTCGTGGCATGATGGAAGGCCCGAAAAGAGAGGTAGCCGTTCACGGGGCCTGCCTGATGTTCGCGGCGAAATCTGCCAGGGCGACTGTCCGCGTTGCTCGTCCCCTCCGAAGAATGGTTACAGACAGGAAAGATGCCGGATGAACGATTTGAAGATTTTCACCGGTCGGGCCCACCCCGAGTTGGCGAAGCGGATGTGCGAGTATTTGGACCTTCCGCTTGGCCGGCTTTCGATCGGAAACTTCCCTGACGGTGAGATTTCGTGCAAGATCGAGGAGGACGTGCGGGGGCGCGATGTATTTATCGTTCAACCCACCTGCACGCCGGTGAACGAGAACCTCATGGAACTGTTGATCTTGATCGACAGTTTCAAGCGAGCGAGCGCGGAGCGGATCACGGCGGTCACCCCCTATTACGGCTATGCGCGTCAGGATCGCAAAGACGAAGGGCGCGTGCCTATCACTGCCAAACTGGTTGCCAACCTCCTCACGCGGGCAGGCGCAAGCCGGTTGCTGGCCATGGATTTGCACGCCCATCAAATCCAGGGGTTTTTCGACATCCCCGTCGATCATCTTTTTGCTGCGCCGGTCATCTACCAATACATCAAGAGCCTGGCCCTCGACGAGTCCGAATGCGTTGTCGTTAGCCCTGATGAGGGGAGCATTAAACGCGTCTTGAAATATGTACCCCATTTGGGAGGAAAGCTTGCCATTGTCGACAAACGCCGGCTCGGGGGCGTTACGCGCCAGGCAAACCTGATCGGTGCACCCATCGAGGGGAAGATTGCCCTCATCTTCGACGATATGATCAGCACGGGCAGTTCGATCTGTGGGGCGGCCCAGATGGTCGCGGAAGCCGGGGCTAGGGAGATTTACATTGCTGCCACCCATGGGATATTCTGTGGACCCGCTAAGGAACGGCTTTCCAAGGTGCCAGCCAAACAGATTATCATCACCGACACGATTCCGATGACTCCGGAGCGGAGCCTTCCGGCGATGAAGATTCTCAGCGTTGCCCCACTTTTGGGCGAGGCTGTGAAGCGAATTCACCGGAATGAATCGGTCAGCAAGTTGTTTCCCTAAGTGGGGGCAAGCACAAAATGGTTTCGGAAGATGGGCCTTGGGGAATCGGCCCGGGTTGGGGTTGAAATCCGCGACGCTTCCGAGACAATAGAGGGTTTCGCGTCCGCACAACGATGCGCCGAGGTGGTTTGGCCTTGGTGGCGGAACCGGCTGGGGCGGGTGAGACATGACGGCAACGGCGGGGCTCCCTCGAGCCTGCGCCACACATTAGCAGCGTGAGAGTCGATCGAATGGCGGAACAATTGAACGTTGAGCTTCGCGAGACACGGGGCAAGCGCAATGCCCGGCGGAATCGACGCGCCGGCAAGCTTCCGGCGGTCCTTTACGGGCATGGGCAAGAGGCGATCAGCCTGGCGCTGTCGGCCGAGCCGTTCGAGGCCGCGGTTCGCCACGGCGCCCGGTTGGTCAAACTGACGGGGGCGGTGGACGAGCAGGCATTCATCCGTGAAATCCAGTGGGACACCTGGGGCACGCATGTCTTGCACGTGGACTTCACCCGGATTTCCGAGCACGAGAAGGTCGAAGTCCGCGTCCCCGTGGAAATCCGCGGCGAGGCGCCTGGGCTGAAGGCGGGTGGGGT
>JAOAAM010000499.1 GCA_026418875.1 Gemmataceae bacterium
CCCATGGTCGGACCGCGTTGCCCGGCCCGAACGGATCGCTGCCCGTGCCCCGGAACGTATGCCAATAGGCGACCGAAAAGCGGAAGTGATCGCGCATCGGCTTGCCTTCGACGATCTCGTCGGGGTTGTAATGCCGGAACGCCAGCGGGTTCTTGGAGTCTGGCCCTTCGTAGGCGATCCTCTGCACCTCAGGGAAGTAGGTCATGGCGGCACCTCGTGGAAATCAGAAGAGTCGAATTGCGGGGTATGATAGCGACGCCTGTGCAACAGCCCACCGGAGCAACAAGCCACGATCCGATGGTCGATTCGGCCCGCGGCTGGGCTGCTTGGCTGTTCCGCCGTCCTGCCCGAGGCTACGCTAACCTAGGCAGACGAGGGACCCTCATGCGACACGCCTTGGAACTTTTGGGTCGGCAGCCTTTGGCGCTGTACGCGGTCCTGGCTGCGGGCCTGGTTATGCTGGCCGCGGCTCTCTGGGTGCGTCGGCGTAGTCGACGCGGAGCCTGGGTCTCGGCGTTGGCCGGTGGTCTGCTGACCGGCATTTCGAGCATCGCCTTGTGGATTGCATCCGACACGGAGGACCTGCGGTACCTGGTCGGTGCCGAATTGAAGGCCCCAACCCCGACGCAGGACGACTGGCCGCAATGGCGTGGCCCGCAGCGTCAAGGTATAGCCCGAGCACCGGGGTTGCGCCTCGATTGGTCTTCACGACCGCCCGAGAAGGTCTGGCAAGCCGCCGTCGGAGGCGGTTACTCGTCGTTCGCCGTGCAGGGCGACTGGGCGGTGACGATGGATTATCAACAAGGCCGTGAACGGGTCGTGGCCTTGCATGCCGAGATGGGCGTTCCCCGAGCCACGTTCGCCTACGATGCCGACTACTCCGGGCTGAGAGCGGGTTACGGGAAAGGCCCCCGTGCCACGCCGACGATCCACGATGGCCGAATCTACACGGTCGGTGCAACCGGCCGCTTCTTGTGCCTGCCGCTGGCGGAGGCCGCTGAACTTCAACCTATTTGGCAACATGATCTGCTCGCCGAGTTCGACGCGCCGTTGCCCACTTGGGGCGTCGCCTGCTCCCCGCTGATCGAGGGCGACCTGGTGATTGTCCAACCGGGCGGCCGACGTGGCTCCATCGCCGCGTTCCACCGCATCACCGGCGAACTCGTTTGGGCCAGCCTGGACGACGAGGCCGGTTACAGTTCCCCCGTCGCGGCGGACATTTCCGGTCGGCGGCAGATTGTCGCGGTGACCGGATCCCGACTGGTGGGACTGTCGGCCCAGGACGGGGCACTCCTGTGGGACTACGATTTCCCGACACGGTACAACGGCAATATCGCCACCCCCATCGTCATCGGCGACATGGTTTTCATCGCGGCGGCCTACGGCAGCGGCTGCGCCCTGGTCAAGATCATCCCCACGGGCGGCGGGTTTCGAGCCGAGACGGTCTTCCGCAAAAAAGGGATCATGCGTACCCACCATATGACGGCCGTCCTTCACGAGGGACACCTGTACGGCTGTGATGACTTCCGGGGCGATCTGACCTGCCTCGACCTCCAGCGCCCAAGCGCACCGGTGTGGGAGACGCGGCGGCCAGGAAAAGGAAGCCTGGTGCTGGCCGAGGGACACTTGATCTTACTCTCCGAGTCGGGCCATCTTTGGCTGATCGAGGCGACACCCGCGGGCTACCGGCCCAAGGGCGACCTGCCAGTCCTGACCGGAAGCGACTGCTGGGCTCACCCATCGCTGGCCCGAGGAAAGCTCTACCTCCGCGATCATGAAAAAGCCGTTTGCCTGAAAATCGCCGACTGAAAATCGCCGATTGAAAATCGCCGATGGAAACTCACCGACTGAAACTCGCCGATTGAAAATCGCCGATGGAATGGCATTGATCGCCCGAGCCAATGAAACGAACGGTTGGACCGCAACGATGACCCCACGACAATCCGCGATCCTCGATTCGACCGATCCGGCGATCTACGACTTGCAGACGCAAAGCCCTGGTCCGGCCGGGCGGCTCCCCTTGACCGATGTGTTGTTGCGGGAAGCGCCCAGTGGCGACTTGTTCGGCTGGAGCCAGAACGTGGGCATGGGCTGGAACCCGGCGGAATTGGGGCGACCGGAGTTTTTGATTCTGTCCACGCACGGCGGCATGCGGGCCGAGGACGGAACACCCATCGCCCTGGGCTATCACACGGGGCACTGGGAGGTCGGCTTGCTCGTGAAAGCCGCGGCGGAGGAGTTGCGGCGACTCGGGGGCATCCCCTTTTCCGGTGCTTGCTCGGATCCCTGCGATGGCCGAACCCAAGGCACGGTGGGGATGATGGATAGCCTCCCGTATCGCAACGATGCGGCGATGGTATTGCGGCGACTGATTCGCTCCCTGCCGACTCGCCGGGGCGTGCTCGGCATCGCCACTTGCGACAAGGGGCTGCCAGCGATGATGATGGCCCTCGCTGCCGCCCACGATCTGCCCTGCGTTCTCATTCCGGGGGGCGTCATGCTCGCCGGAACGCCCGACAGCGAGGACACGGGCAAAGTACAGTCCATCGGTGCTCGGTACAGCCACGGCGAGATTTCGCTGGAACACGCGATGGAGATGGGCTGCCGAGCTTGTGCCAGCCCGGGCGGCGGCTGCCAATTTCTCGGGACGGCGGCCACCTCGCAGGTTGTCGGCGAGGCCCTCGGCTTGGCCCTGCCTCACTCCGCCTTGGCCCCCTCCGGTCAACCGGTCTGGCTCGATATGGCCCGGCGTTCCGCCCAGGCCCTGGTCGAACTGGCCCGCCTCGGCCTGACCACCCGCGACATCCTCACGCCCGCTGCCCTGAGAAACGCCATCACCGTTCACGCGGCATTCGGCGGCAGCACCAACTTGTTGCTCCATATCCCCGCCATCGCCTTCTACGCCGGGCTGCCCCGCCCCACCCTCGACGACTGGATCGACATCAATCGCCGCGTCCCCCGACTGGTC
>JAOAAM010000518.1 GCA_026418875.1 Gemmataceae bacterium
AGATGTGTATAAGAGACAGCTTCTGGACCGCACAAGGGGCACGACATCGTGACAGGAACCAGCGTCGGGGGGCGATCCAAGTAGGCGTAGGTTCCGTGGAACTCGACATGAACGACGTCATCATCGGGGCAATGTCGGCCCATAATCCGCACATGCACCCCCGTCACCACCTGGGTCATCTCGGGAGTGAAAATTGGCTCGCCCTCGGTCAGGCGAATCGTCAGGCCCGTGAGGAATTGCTGATACCCCTGCATCTGAGTTTGAGCAGCGAGTGAGTTCCGGGTGATCAGGGTCGGAGCGGACACGGTTCGACAGCGTGAATCCTTCGACAACGCTGTCAGCAATGTTTGCAACTGCTCGCCATTCAACCGGGCGAAGCGAAATTTTGGTTCCGCCGGCAGTTCGCAGCAGTCCGTATCCGGGTGGTCAACATTCGGTTGAAGACAGCCGCCCCCCTCACCACACTGGGCCGGTCGGCCCGGGCAGGACTCTCCGCGAAGCCCCAGATCCTCGTCCAAGCCGAATCGCTCGAAAAACTCCTGCGGCACAGTGACGACGAGCATCTTGAATTCCAATTGCGGCTCCAGATCGCGGCGGAGCTTGTCCAATAGCTGACGGATTTGCTCATGAACTCGATCATCGCCGCGGACCACCAAAGCCTGGCCGATGGGGTAGAAGTCAATTGAGCAATCCCGCCCCGTCTCTTGATCCGAGTCGATGGACCGCGTGAGGTACTCGATCAAGATTTGCTCATAGCCGATGCCGGGGGTTCGATGGCCGGCCGCGGCTGGTGTCATTGAGCGATGAAAGGACGTGGCCGAGGCGGCTGCCTGATAGTGCATCATCAAGTCTTGAATGGGATAGACCACGACACGGCAAAGGTCTTGGGGCGAGCCGGCCAAACTCGGCAGCCCCCCGGCGAGAAGGGCGGCCGCCGCCCACAACATCGAACGGCACATCGGGTTCAACCTCCGTGAATCGGGGGGATCGTTCGGTTCCACCTGCGGCATCGGGGTGCAATTTCGCGCGGCCGGGACGATAACGGATTCGCCCCTCGACGCAACGGCAATTTTTCAGCACGACCGCTCCGCCGTTCCGCCCTGTCCTCCGCCTCGTTACTGAACAACTCCGCCTTGTGCATCCTCGCCCATTGCCGGTATGATCTCCGGACGATGGTGGTTTGCCGAGGCGGAAGGAGATCGCCGCATGTCACGTTGGATCGGCGGGTGGATCGTTTTGATGTCGGCTGCATTCGGTGCGAGGGCCGACGCGGTACCCGGATCGCGCTGCACCACGGATCGCCAGATCATCGACACCTTGGCCCGCGTCCATGACCAAGGGGCGGCCTTGTTCAACGCCGGCGACCACCACGGCTGTTACCGCATGTTCCAAGGGGCGCTCGCCACGGTGCAAATCGTCCTGCCGCGGGACTTGCAGGAGACGGTTCAACGTGGGTTGGCACAAGCGGAGCTTTCCGGGGACGTGATTCGCCGGGCTTTGGCCCTGCATGAACTGATTGAAGAAGTGCGGAAGAAGCTGCATCCGACAGCGAGCCAAAGCGAGGCGTTGCCCAAACCGCGGCCGGCTCCCATGGAGCCGCAGGGAACTCCCGGCCCGTTGCCAACGAATCCCAAGACGCCCGAGCCAATCCAGCCGCCCAAAGCCTCGCCGCAGACCGGTCTGCCACCCCAGAGTTTCGAGCTTTCGACACCGGAACCTCCCAAAGCTCCCGCCATCCCGCCGCGCAACGGCCTCACCCCGCCTCCGCCAGTGACTTCGAGCATCCCGACCTCGCAGCCTCGTCCCCGGGTGGCCAGTGACGCGGAGGGCAAGGAGGCAACACCTTCGCCACCACGATCAGCCGAACCGGTGCCGCCGTGGGACGATCGGCCGGCGAAATCGGCGACGGCTACCCCCAGCCCTGCTCCGCGTTCGGGAGTGCCGGAGCCGCCGTTTGAGCTGGATCCACCGCCCGCGATCAAGCCGAAAGAGCCGACGACGGCTCCCAATAGCCCACCGTTGAACTTGGATCCACCGCCCGCGATCAAGCCGAAAGAGCC
>JAOAAM010000632.1 GCA_026418875.1 Gemmataceae bacterium
ACGTAGATCCGCACGATGAGGTTGTCGTTCCACCAGCAACCCGCCGATCCGCCGCGTCAATTTCAGATCCACCCCTTGCGCCACTCGGTACAAGCCGGTCAGGAGGCGGACCTGATCGATGCGCGAGAACGACTCCACGCGGTCGGCCAACGATTCGATCGCCGGAGCGCCTCGGGGTCCATCGCGTAACAAGTGCAGATTGGCTTGAGCCAGGCGAAGCTCGACCCGGTCGCCCAGTTCCTTTCGAGCCGCGAGCAGGGCCTCCTCCGCTTGCGCGAAATCTCGCCGCTGGAGATGGAGGGAGACCAAGGCGAGCCTGGGGGCCAAGTCTCTCGGCTCGCCGTGGATGGCCGCGTCGAGTTCCTCCAGGGCTTCGGCCTCTTTCCCTTGCGCGAGCAGCAAGCTGGTACGGACGAGACGCCACTCTGGGGTCTTTCGCTCGTCGGGGGAGGATTCGGCCAGCAAGGTCTCGACGGGAGACCAGTCGCGAAGGTGGGGGGGCGATTTGGTGATTTCTTGGAGCAACCAGCGAGCCACCATCAGGCGAGCTTGGGGGACCTGGGGGATCAGTCGGCGGTAAATCGCGATGGCCTCGGCGAGTCGGCCCCGCTCCGCTTCGGTCGCCCCCAATTCCAGCTGAGCGGGAAGCCAACCGGGCGAGAGATCCAACGCGGTTCGGAAGGAGGCGGCGGCTGGATCGAGTTGGCCCAGGCGGCGCTGGCAAATCCCAAGGAACAGGTTGGCGTAGCGAGCCAGTGTCGGGACCGGGGCTAATGCCGCCCGGCATCGCTCCAAGAGGTCTCGCGCCCGGGCGTAATCTTCCTCGGCGATTTTCAGCCGGGCTTCAAGAAAATCTCGCAGATGCGAGGGCAGGTTTTCCCCTCGCGGTCCATTCAAGATGTCTCGGGCCAAGGCCAGTTCGTCCACATCGATGAGCAAATCGAGGACATCGGCTGTTTTCCGTGGGTTCTCCTCCAAGAGCGTGACGGTTCGGCGGACCATCTCTTTCAAATCGTCGCTGGCCGCCTGTTGCGAGCGGCGTTCCAACTCGACCCGCAATTTCAGCAATGGCAGGTGGCGTGGATTCCGGTTCAGTCCGGCCGCGGTGTGTTCCTCTGCGGCTCGCAGATGCCCCATCGCGATCTCGTGCAAGGCGGCCTCGTACCGGACTTCGACCGAATCCGGCTCTTGCCGCAGGGCAAACTCGATGTCGCTACGCGCTTGCTCCGGTCGATTGGTGTCGCGGAAGAATCGGGCCAGGGCCAGTCGGGCCGAGATCGAGTCCGGAGCCGCCTGACGCAATTGCGCCATCAGTTGGTCGGCTTGATCCCGTTGATCCGGTTGGTGCCACAGCCAGCGTGCCAGCCGGACGTGCGCCTCGGTCTCCCTGGGGTCCAAGGCGATGGCTTTTCGGTAGAATTCGGCAGCTTGAGCCTCTTGCCCTTGTCCCTCGGCACATTCGCCCAACTGTCGGTGGACGACGGCATCGTTGGGGAAGTCCCGCTGCAAGATGGTCAAATGGTCTTGGGCGTCTTTCCATCGCCGCAATTCCAGGGCTTTTTGCACGGCGAGTCGGCGGGTGGAGGTGTCATCCGGGGCGATTTGCAGCGCTCGATCCAAGGTGTGGAGGACACGCAGCCGGTCGCTGGGGAGCTTGGCCGTCTTTTCGAGCAGCCCGGCCAGTTCACGGACAGCGGCGGCATCGTCGCGGTATCGGCTGAGGTATGCCTCCATCAGTCGCACGGCTTGTTCGTGGTCGCCACGCTCCGCGGCACGAAACGCCTGTTCTTTCGCCGCCTGGAGGGCCGAGGTCGCCCGCACTCGGTACAGGGCGTAGCCGCCTCCCAGTCCCACCGCCGCCACCGACAGGGCGATCGCGATCAATTTCCAGCGCAGACGACGTCGGCGTTTCATGGGATACCTCGAACGATGCGCGGGCCGAGGAAACGACTAATCCCCAGTGGCAGCCGTTGCCACCACCGGACCATGCGCTGGTATTTCGGATGGTCGCGCCGCATCTCCGTGATCTGACCCCGACGGACGTAATACTGCCAGACCGAAGGCTCGGGAGACGCGCCCCATTGTTCCTTGAAGCGATAGGTTCCGCTATCGGGCGTGGAGCGGCCGAAATCGAAAATCGCTTGCTGCCGTTGGATCGCACGCTCCAGCAGGTGCCAATACATCAGCATGTTGGCGCAGGTGGGGTTGTAGGCGCGCAGGGAGCCGGCGTTGGGGACTTCCGTCACGCCATCGCCATGCAGCAGCAGGGCCGCCGCGATTGGTCCATGCGGGTGCCGCACGACGCACAACTCGGAGCGATCCGGGAAGGTCCGCAGGATTTCCGCGTAGAGTCGGAGCGGAAAGACCGGCGAACCCAGATCACGCATGTTTTCGCTCATGACGGCGTAGAATTCAGGCAAGAGTTCCCGCCGACCCCACACCACCCGCAAATTCTGCTTCTGACCTTTGCGGACCTGGTTTCGCACCTTGGCTGGGAAAGACTCCCACAAGGGGCCGGGGAAATCCGGCAGCTTCAGCCGCATGTGTACTTTGTGCGTCTGCTTCGCCGTCAGCGACGGATGGTCCACGAAGCGTTCATGCCGCAATTCCAGGTAACGCACCCGCAACCGATCCGCCAACTCGACCGCTTGATCGATCAGCCTGTTGGCGACCTCGTCGTCCGCGGCCACGACACCGCCCATGTTCAACCACGGCAGGCTGACCAAGAACTTGCCGAAGAGGAAGCTCTGGACGAAAGCGAGGGGCAAGACGCCCACCGTCCGGTCATTTTCGACGGCCTCGAGGAGATAGGGGGTGTGCTGCATGCCATACTGCAAGACCGTCAGCCAAGCGGGGTGTCGGCTCAGCCACGCGGGCCGCGGCCCCATCGCCCAAGCGGCGAGTCTCTCGGCGGCGGCACGCACTTCTCCCCGTTGGTGCAGCCGCACCTCGATGGCTCGCTCGGCGTATGCTGCAAATCGGTGGATCATACCCCCTCGGCCTGCCTGATCATGTTCTCAGCGCAATCGACGCGAGTCTTCGGTTGGCGGGTGAGTCGATGGCGGTGAAGTCGATGGCGCTGGAATCGTTTCCTGGCGCTGCCATTCGATCTGACGTTTCAAACCTTCCTCCAGCCCCACCCGCGGTTCCCAGCCGAGGTGGCGGCGAATCTTAGACGTATCGGCCCCGGTGTAGCGCTGGTCGCCGGGCCGAGCCGGGGCCATCCGCGTCCGCGCTTTTCGACCCACGATGGTCTCGATCCGGGAGATGATGTCCCAGACACTGGCGGTCTCACCACCGCCCACGTTGAAAGTCTCCCCGGGAACGGCATCGACGGCACGGATGGTCGCCTCGACGGCATCGCTGACGAAGGTGTTGCCGCGGACCTGTTTGCCGTCGCCGGTGATGGTGATTTCCTCGTCCTGGAGCAAGGCACGGATGAAGCGATGGTAGCCCATGTCCGGCCGTTGTCGAGGACCGTAGACACTGAAGTAACGCAGCACGACGAGCGGCAGCCGGATCG
Organism: Gemmataceae bacterium; assembly: GCA_026418875.1. GTDB lineage: Bacteria > Planctomycetota > Planctomycetia > Gemmatales > Gemmataceae > CAKZUU01. Next base: position 3,524 of record JAOAAM010000632.1, read on the forward strand.
CTTCCTCATAGGCGTGGCACAGATGTTCGCCGGCGAGCTTGGTCACTCCATAGGGCGAGACGGGTCGGGTCGGGAGCGATTCATCTCCATTGGCGTACAGCCCATAGACGGAAGAGGTCGAGGCATAGATGAACCGGGACAGCCGTGGGCAGTGGCTTTTCACCGCTTCGAGGAGCCGTTGCGTCGCGGTCACGTTGCACGCCGTGTACAGGTCCATCTGCGTCCAACTCGCGACCAGCCCGGGCATGGCGGCGAGGTGGAAGACGACGTCGGCGTCGCGGATCGCCTCGTCGAGAGGATCGGTCCGCAGGTCGATTGGGAAGAAGGTGTAGTGGGGATGTTGGGCGGCACCGGCCCGGTTCCGCTGCTTCACTTCAACGGGGTAGTACGGGACGAACGAGTCGATGCCCCGGACGGTGTGTCCGCGGCGGAGCAATTCCTCCACCAGGTGCGATCCGATGAAGCCGGCGGCTCCCGTCACCACGCAAAGCATGCCCCACTCCGAATCATGTCAATCATGGCGCGGCGTGAATCGGCGAGCGGGTCCTCCCCTGCCGTCGCGCCCCTCCGTGGAGCAGTTCATCATACACGCGGGCCAGCCGTTCCATCCGCTGGGCGAAACCATGGCGTTCCACGACGATGCGGCGAGCCACCCGAGCCAACGCCTGTCGTTTTCCCGAGTCGCTGAGCAACTCGCCGATGGCCTCGGTTAGCGCGGCGGCATCCCCAGGGGGCACCAACCGACCGCTTTCCCCGTCGGCGATGAGCTTGGGAACTCCCGCGACGGCCGTCGCCACGCAGGGCACCCCCATCGCCATCGCCTCCAAGACCACGTTCGGCAGCCCTTCGCGTCGGCTGCTCAGGGCGAACAAATCCATCGCTTCGAAGTAGGGTCGGGTGTCGGCCTGAAACCCGGCCAAACGGCCGTCCGCTTGGAGGCCCCACTTTTCCATCATAGCTTGCAGTCGCGGCTGATCGTCGCCCTCGCCGACGATCACTAGTTGAAGCGGCAGCCCTTGGGATCGCAACGCTCCCACCGCTTCGATGAGCAGGTCGAACCCCTTCTCTGGCGACAGTCGGCCGACTCCGCCGATCAATGGTCGCTCAGGATCGAAACCCAGCCGTTGCTTTGCGACGTCGATCGGCTGAGTTCGCTGATACTCCTCCGTGTCGATACCGTTCTCCAGCAGCACCAACTTTCGGGGTGACACGCCGATGCGTCGGCATTCGGCAACGAGATCGTCCGAGACACACAGCACCCGTTCGAAATGGGGCAGGCAGAGCTTGTCGATGCGATAATAGAGCGGGGTTCGAGCTGTGTGCCGCACCCAACCATGCACGGTGGTGACCAACCGCATCGGGTAGAGGCGACGAAGGAGCAGGCCCAAAGCGTTGGTCTTGTAATCATGCCCATGGAAGATGGCGACCTTCTCCCGCCGGCACAAGCGGAGCAACGCCGCCATGGCGCTTACGTCCCAGGGTCCGCGGTCGGGGATCTCGGCCAAGGGGGCCTCCTTGGCCATCGCTTTCTGCCGCAGGCTGTCGAACCCAGCATCGCCGGGCGGGTGCAGGTAGGCACAGATCATTCGGTAGCCGAGCGGTTCGAGAAAGCGCGGCGAATTCAGGATGGTCTTCTCCGGCCCGCCGCCCGTCCCAGTGACGACTCGGGCATCCAGCACGGTCACGGGCAGGTTTGTCTCAGTCATCGATGATTTGCTCAAATTGTCGCGCTTTCTCCGCCCAGCTTTCCTGTTGCAAACGCCGACGCGCGTGAGCTTGCTCCGCCGAAAGCCCCTCGGTGATCCGCCGCCGCACCGCTTCGACAAACGATGCCGGGGAGTCCGCCAGGTCCAGGCAATCGCCCCACGCACAATTCGCCGGCAAATCACGCACGACACATGGCCGACCCGTCGCTAGGTATTCCTTGAGCTTCAACGGTTGCAAGGCCCGAGTGACCGGCAGATCGGCATAGGGCATGATGAGGACGGCGGCCTGGCGGGCCAAGTGGGGCAAGCGTTCTAGAGGTTGCGGCGGCAACCGTTCGACATTTGGCAGGCGGAGAAGTTCCGGGTCCGGGTCATTCTCCGGGCCGACCAACACGACCCGGCCCAGTTCCGCCCGAGACAATGCCCGGAGGATCTCCAGATCCATCCGGCGGTCGATCACGCCCCAGAAGAGAATCACGGGCCGACCCGAATCTGCCGCGATGGCGGCAGCTTCCTCATCCGCCTCGGACGGGCTTGACCAGAACTCGACATCCACGCCGTGTGTCAGCAGAACGCTGTCGCGTCCCATCGCTTTCAACCGATCTTGCAAGGTTTCGCTGACAGCGATGACACGATCGACTTTCGCGAGCAGGCGTTGTTCCATGAGGCGCAAAGTTCGGCCATCCAAGCCGGGCCAGACGCTGAAGTCATCGACGCAGTAATACACCCATCGCCGGGCCGGCACTCGACCCACCAGGTCGGCGGTCAGCGGCAAGGTGGTGACGATGATCGGCTCGTCGCCCAAGGCGTTGACCACGCCATTCAAATGCGCCGTCAACAAGACCCGATTCAACCATCGGTCGCCCCGACGGCTGAACCAAGGCCACATCTTGGGATGGCTGACACTGAGGCCGTCGGGCAGCGGCCGTGATTCGCTGCGTGACCACGAGCGCAACTTCTCCCAACCGCGCTTGAGGGTGGCTCGATTCAAGGCGGGTTTCCGCGTGCCGATCGTATTCACCCAGTGGATCCGCCGCCGTGATAAAAGTTGCCGAGCCAGGTGCTGCGAACTCGAGGGATGGCGCCCCCAATCATCGGCAAACCAGATCAGCGGTCGTTTCACCCACATGCGGTCGCTCTTGGGCCACGGAGGACTCAATTCCAACATAGCATTCCGGCCCTGACGGCGTCGTTGCCGCCGCCGGTTTTGGCTATCATACGCTCATGACCCGCCACGCCACCCACCGCTGAGGCCGCTCATGACCCGCCACGCCACCGACATTCAGATCCGCGATGTCTCCTTCGAATACGAAGACTACCTCTACCGTGTGCCGATCAAGTTCGGCGGCATGGTCCTTGACCGCGTCACGCTCCTCAACGTGTGGGTGGAAGTCGAGACGAATTCCGGTCAGGTCGCGCGAGGCTTCGGCTCGATGCCCTTGGGCAATGTCTGGTCCTTCCCCAGTCGAGTCCTCCGCTATGACCAGACTCTCGGGGCGATGAAGTCGCTGGCCGAAAAATTGCAGCGGTTGTTCGCCGCATGGGACGAACCCGGCCATCCCCTCGACATTTTCCACGCCCTGGAACCGTCGATTCTCGCGGCGGCCCGGGAGGTCAGCGCGGAGCGGCAATTGGCCGAGCCTATGCCCACCTTGGCCGCCCTGGTGGTGGCCAGCCCCTTCGATGCCGCCGTGCACGATGCATTTGGCAAGGTCCACGGGCGCAGCAGTTATCAGACGTATGGCCGGGATTTCGTTCACCATGACCTGGGCCACTACTTGGGGACGGAGTTCGCAGGGCAATGGCTGGATGAGTGGATCAGCCCCGAGCCCAAGCCGCATCTGCCGCTGTACCATCTCGTCGGAGCGTTGGATCCCATCACCGATGCCGACGTGACCCAACGGGTGAGTGATGGTTTGCCGGAGACGTTGCCGGAATGGATTCGCGCGAATGGCCTGACCCACTTGAAAATCAAGCTGAATGGCGACGACCTGCGTTGGGACGTGGAGCGCGTCCTGACCATCGACCGCGTGACCGCCGAGGTTCAGCGGGAGCGGGGCGTTGGCCAGTGGTGGTATTCGCTGGATTTCAACGAGCGCTGCGGTCACGTCGGCTACTTGCTCGAATTCCTGGCGAAAGTGCGGCAAGGCAGCCCCGAGGGATTCGAGCGAATCCAATACATCGAACAACCCACGGCTCGCGACCTGGCAGCCCATCGGCACAATGTCATGCACGAAGCCGCCCGGTTGAAGCCCATCGTCATCGACGAGTCGTTGACCGACCTGCACAGCCTTCGGCTCGCCCAGGAACTCGGATACACCGGAGCCGCCCTGAAAGCGTGCAAGGGTCAAAGCGCCTCCCTGCTGCTGGCGGCCGCGGCACGAATGTCCGGCATGTTCCTGTGCGTGCAAGACCTGACTTGTCCGGGGGCATCGCTCATTCACTCGGCCGGGTTGGCCGCGCACATCCCCGGGGTAGCCGCCATCGAAGCCAACGCCCGGCAGTATTGTCCCGCGGCCAACGCTCCTTGGCGCGATCGCTTCCCGGGAATCTTTCAGGTCACCGACGGCCTGTTACGGACCGGCGATCTGACCGGACCAGGCTTGGGAGCCGTGCCTTGACCCCGTTCGCCCAACACGCTGGGGAAAGGCGGCGGGCCATCACGGCCGGGGCAGCGCGTAGACCGCGTAGTGATCGTCCATGAACAGCAGCGCGCCGATCCCCTGACGCGCCTGCCGACTTGGCACCACGACATGAGTGATGCCGCGGCGAGCCAACTCGTCGCGGATCGCCGGCTCGGACCAGGCTCCCGACTCGTAAAGATCCCGCACCCACTTGAGGCGTTGCCACCATTCCACCACCTCGACATCCTTGTACGGGATCGACTTGAAATCGACGTAAATCGGTGCGCCGGTGTACAGCCGGAATCGCTGCAAATCGACCGAGATCAAACCGTGTTCGCGGTCCCTGCGGGGCGGCGGGGTGAAGGTCGTCGAAACGGCACCGCGCTTCGCCTTGTCGTGACGGGGGATCTCCACGGGTATCAAATAAACCTCGCCAGGTCGGGCGTGAGTTTTCACAAAATCGAGCAGCGGCAATTCCTCCTTGCTTTCTCGATACCCCAGCCGGCCGGACATCACGAATAACCCTCCCGCCGCCATGACGACGAGGCTGTACGAACCGATGGCACGTCCACGGGAGGCCGACAGTTTGCCGGCCAGCTTCGTGCTCCAGCGTGCCAGAACGATCATGGTGGCGAGGGGGACCAACACGGCCGTTGTTCGCCAAGGGAACGCCAGCGCCAGGGAATCGCTGCCGGTGATCCATTGCACCCCGGTGAATGCCAGCGACAGAGTCAGGCAGGAGATCATGAGCCGCCGCAGCAATCCCGAACCCGCGACGACGATCCCGACGACGATCCAGGCATATTGGAGTGCGGCAATCGGGTCGAACCAACGTGAGATTTGCGCGTGATGCGGGATCCGTTCGTGTGCCAGGATTCGCTGCGACTCGGCGAAAGTTTCGGAGTCGCTCGGGGCGAACATGAACACGTCGTACACGAGGATCGGCGTGACCACGGCCAGGGCAGTCAGCCCGAGTCGCACGGCCGAGCGAACACCGCCCGTCGGCCAGGCTGCGATCATGCACGCCAGGGTGAAAAATGCCGCCGGGAGCAGGTAAGTCGAATGGATCAGGCAAGCGGCAGCAGCGACGACCACGCCTGTGCCGAGTCGTCCGCCAGCGGCGACCGCCATTGCCAAAAGCAAGAGGACCCCGGCGACCGACGGCTGCAAACCCGGCCCCAGGATGTACTGCCCCGCGACCCCCGCTTGCAGATACCAGGGGTAATCCACGCCCAAGCCATGGGCCGACGCTAGCCGCAGCGGTGCCCAATGGCACAGCGTGAGAAATGTGAGGAAGATCATGCCGCCGGGACTGATCGGCGATTGTCCGGTGACGATGCGGTAGACCCGCCAACCGATGGCCGCATAGCCCATCAGAACGAGGAGGTAGGCGGCTTGAAACATCCACTCGCCGGGGAAGCGATACGCTCCCGCGACCAGCAAGCTGAAAAGAGGTGTCGGGTCGGCCGTGTTGGCCAGCCAATCGAGGCGTAAGAATCCATGCCCCGCCCAGGCTAAGCCATGCAAGAAATACTGATTTTGATTGGAATAATAAAGCGGCGACTGAGTGTGGGCCAAAGCGAAGAGCAAGCACCAGCCCAGTCCGGCCCATTTGAACCGCGGCCCGGCCGTCTTCGCCTCACGTTCCGCATCGCTGGACATTTTCTTACGATCCCCTCTGCATCGTCGGCCAAAACACCGCGACGGCCCGTGGACACTCCAACTGTGGTATGACTTCCGCCAAGCGGAGAGCAGCCCACCCCAACACGCGGGATGCCTCAACGATTCCCCCCGACCAGCCTGATACCATAACGACGTTGGCTCCAGCGGGACGGCCCTGGCTGGAGCCTGCGTCTACTCCGGGTCAGAGGCCGCTTGCCCCCGTGGAAATGACTGCCGAAGCCGTGGTCGCCGTCGTCCTTGCCGCCGGCTTGATCGTCGGCGGGTTGGGCGTGGGGCTTTGGCAAAAATTTGCCGCCGAGCCACGACGCGATCGTTCCTACCGCCGCGCCCGACAAGCGCTCGCTGTGGGCGATTGGATGACCGCGCAGCAAGAGGTCGAGTCCCTCCGCGCTGCCGATGTCTCGTCCCCAGAATGGCTCGGACGACTGAACAATCTGGAAGGCGAGTGCCTGCGGCAGGCAGCTTTGCACAAGATCGAGCAAGGCGACGTTGCCGAAGCGGCCGCCCTCTTTGAACGAGCCGGGGAAATCCTCGGCCTGTCGCCCGAGAAGACTCGAGACGAATTGCTCCATTTGATCCTGTCCCGGCTGCGGCTGCTCGTCGCCCGGCGGGACAACGACGCCGCTGCCCTGCTCTCGCGGGAGACTCGGCTGCTCTTTCCGGACGATGCCGAGTCCGCCTTCTGGTTGGGAATGATCTCGGCCCATCGAGGGGATTTCCCGTCGGCGGAAAGTGCATGGAACGAAGCGCGGGAAGCCGCGGGTCCACGGAGCGTCGAGCCGATCTTTTTCCTCGGTTTGCTGTGCTGGCAGACGGACCGGATCGACGAAGCCCGCCGCCATCTCGCCGATGCCTACCAACTCGCCCCGGAGTCGCCCTTGGTCGCCTGGGCGTGGGCGATGCTCCAAAACCCGGCCGCAGCGGCTCCCGAAAAAATCATCGCCGCGTTGCAACGATCCTTGTCGGCCCAAGGATTGTTCTTGCTCCAGCGAGACGCACGTCCGTTCTGGCAGCGGGCATTTCCCGCAGAATCGTTCATCGCCCGCCTGACTGCCGAACACGATTTCGACTGCCCCCTGCTTCGCGACACTCCCGCCGAATTGAGCCACCGAACCTGGATCCGACTCGGGGTTTTGCTAGTGCATGTCGGTCGAAACGAGGAAGCCGTCCGTGCCCTGGCTCCCCTGCTTTCGACAGGGCCGCCGACTGTTGAATTACACCGAGCTTTGGGCATCGCTTGGTGTCGCCTCGGGGAATACGGATCGGCGTATACGCAGCTGCGGGCCGCGCGATCCGATGCATCGCAAGCCGATTTTTTGCTGGATGCGTACACGGCCCTGGCGGCGGCTCGCGCCACACCGAAGCAACAGACCGATCGCGCAGCGAATGTGCGCTGGGCGTTGCGGCAAATCCAAGGCCGAGACATTCCCGCCGACCCCGAGGCCGCCCACGTCGCCGCGGAAGTGTTTCGGGACGCTCGATCCGCCGGCATGGCCGTCCCCCTCGCCGAGTTACTTCGCTTGGCCCAAACCTTCTGGAACCTTGGCCTCGCCGACGCCACGACCGTCGAATTGATCGACCACCTCTGGGAAACCTCCGCGGAACACGTCGATTCTGCCTTGGCTTGCTTGTATGCACAAGCTTCCTTGGTCACGGGTCGCCGCGGCAAGCATGATCTCGCGATTTTGCAAGGCACCTTCAGCCACCGCGAGACTGCCGCCAATCATTGCCGCGACCACGGCTGGAATCTGACGAAGATCGAAAGGATGTTCCTGGAGCGTTGGGCCGAGACTCACCGTGGTTTCCCGCCGGGGTTCGACACCGACCATCGGAGGCGGTGGGAGAAGGCTTGGTTAGACGAAATTGTCCGGTTGCAGTCGTCGGGGCAAGTGGCGGCGGCGGAGCGAATGCTCGCCGTGCTGCACCGCCTCGCCCCGGGAAATCTCGCTGCCCTTGATCACGAAGCCCGCCTGGCCTGGAGCCGTGGTCAGTTCGATCAGGCGATCCAAGCCATCCGACGCTGGCTCGAAGCGGAGCCGAACGACGCCCAGGCTCATTTGCGCCTGGCGATCATGCTGCATCGAATCGGCGAAAGTGCGGAGGCGATCCGGCACGCGCTGGCCGGTTACCATCATGCCGACGAATCGCGGAAGGCCGCCGCGGCTTGGGTCGTCGCTCGCATCGCCTTGCAGACGGAAAGAGACGACGAGGCACGGCATTGGCTGCACACCTGCCTAGGTCATGATCCGCACCATGCCCAAGCCTTTGCCTCGATCGTGGCCCTGCATTGGCACCAGAACGACCGGGAGGGGTTGGCATCCCTGGCGAGTCGGCCGATTCCCGAGGGGCCGATGGCACAGTTCGCCGCCGCCCTCGCCGAGTGGGCTGCGGGGCGTGTGCAAGAAGCCCGGGAGCGGCTGGAGGCGTTGGAGCATCCCTCGTGGGTCCGCGATGCTCGACATCTGGCCGCCGTCATCGACTGGCAAACCGGTCAGGAATCGGCCGCCCGTGAGAAACTGCAAGACCTACTCCGCGGAGAGCCGGATGTGTTGGCGCAACACGCTCGCGCCTTGCTGGGGTGCATCGAGGCACGCCAAGGGCAAGCGATTGCCGCCGTCCAGCATTGGTCCGCGATCGCCGAACCCTCGCGCGAAACCTGGGGGTTGGCCCAAGCGTTGCCGGCGTGGATTCTCCGGGCGGCCCTCGAGTCCCTTCGACGGGGCGATGATTCGACGGCAGCGGAATGGTTGTGCCGAGCCGACACGCCCGGCGACCACGATGACCGGCTTCGGATATTGGTCGAGTCGGCCGTCCTCCGCGACTTGCATCGCCGCTGGGGGCAACAGGCGTTCGTCGATCTGGAATCCCGCCAGCCGATCCTGGAGCGAGCCTGCCAACCCGATCGACCATACCAGTCCCTCGCGCGCTTGTTGCTGGCACGTTGGCATCGTGGCGCAGGGCGTTGGACCGAGGCACGTCGCATCCTTCGTGCAGGTCGATCAACGGACCACGCCCTCCTCGCCGAGCAAGCGGCCCTGGACGTCTGCGAGGGCCGTCTGCCTGAGGCGGAAGCCCGGTACTCCCGCATCCTCGAGGCGGAGCCTGATTCCGTCGCCGTCCGTTGGAACCTGTTCTGGACCCGATTATCGTTGGGACGGACCAAAGCGGCTTGGGATTTGTGGCATCCTCCGTCGTGGGATGGCCTGCCGCCCGAAGACTCGAAGTTGCTGCAATCGTTGCGGGCACTCATGCAGCACCCCCCCGGGTCCGAGTCGCTGCTGGCGAGCTTGAGCGACGAGGAGGAGTCGCAGTTGATCCGGGCCATCCTCTCCGTCGGCCGACTCCACTCAACGCGGATCGGGCTGGACGTATTGCGCCACGATCGCCCCCACAGTATCGCCGCGCAGGAGACGTGGGAAGCCGTCGTTTGCCGCCATGCGTGGTGGCTCTTCCAACGTCACGATTGGCTCGGTTGCGAGAAATGCCTGAAAGAGTTGCTACCCCTACGCCCGGCTCCGTCGCTGCACAATCTTTTGGGCTGCGTCCTCGCCATTCAACTCGATTTTGACTCGGCCGAGCGGCATTTTCACGAAGCCGTGCAGCGGGCCGGTGACGATCCGCGCCTCCATCAGAACCTGGCGCTGGTGGCAAGTTGGCGGGGGGACTCCGAGGAAGCCGAGCTGCATTGGG